>JASFME010000051.1:0-11456 GCA_050117725.1 Granulosicoccaceae bacterium
CTTGTGTGGCGAGCAATGCCTGCGGATCATTGTCGATGGCCCAGACCTCGGCGGCGCCGAGTTTGGCGGCGGCGATGGCAAGAATACCTGAACCACAACCGTAATCGAGCACACGCTTGCCCTGTACCCGCGCGCCATCAAGCCATTCGAGACACAGGGCGGTGGTGGGGTGCGTACCGGTACCAAATGCCATGCCGGGATCGAGCGCGATGTTGATCGCATCCGGGACGGGGGGCTTGCACCAGCTTGGTACGATCCAGATCCGTTCTCCGAAGCGCATCGGCTGGAAACGATCCATCCAGGCGCGGCTCCAGTCACGGTCTTCGAGGGGTTCGATGCGCAGTGTACCCAGGGTTTGCGCATCTAGCGTGCCAGCGAGTTTGTTTTGCAGCGTGTCAGGATCGAGCTCAGCGGGAAACAGTCCGACCACACGGACATTATTCCATAACGGTGTCTCACCCGGGCCGGGTTCGAACAATGGCTGGTCGGCGGCATCCTCGAACGTGACGGCAACCGCGCCGGCCTGCTCGAGTGCCTCACTCAACGCCGCGGTATGTGCGTGATCGGTATCGAGGATGAGGCGTAGCCAGCTCATGCAGGGGGGTGATGATTGATAATTGCTGGTCGATGAATGAAAACAATCATCAATCCGCAATTATCGTTCATCAATTCAAAGTCCGAGTTTCTTTTCGAGGAAGTGGATATTTGTGCCGCCTTGGCGGAAGGCAGCATCGGCAAGTATCTCCCGGTGCAGCTCCGTGTTGGTATTGATGCCGTCGATGACGAGTTCGCTCAGGGCATTCTGCATGCGCACGATAGCCTCCTCACGCGTGTTTGCATGCGTGATGATCTTGCCGATCATCGAGTCGTAGTGTGGCGGCACGGTGTAACCGGTATAGATATGCGAATCAACACGCACACCGAGACCGCCCGGAGGATGGAACAGTTTGATCAGGCCGGGAGACGGCATGAAGGTTTTTGCATCCTCGGCATTGATGCGGCATTCAATGGCGTGGCCGTGAATCTCGATGTCTTTCTGCCGGTAAGACAGTTTTTCCCCGGCGGCAATACGAATCTGTTCCTTGACGATATCGACCCCCGTGATCATTTCCGTGACCGGGTGTTCGACCTGCACACGCGTATTCATTTCAATGAAATAGAAGTGGCCGTCCTGGTACAGGAACTCGAAGGTCCCGGCACCGAGATACCCCATCTTGCGGCAGGCCTCGGCACAGCGTTCACCGATCTGCTTGCGCTGTTTCTCGGTGATACCGGGTGCGGGTGCTTCCTCGACAACCTTCTGGTGCCGGCGTTGCATCGAGCAGTCGCGTTCGCCGAGGTGGATCGCGTTACCGTGCGAGTCGGACAGCACCTGGATCTCGACATGCCGCGGGTTATCGAGGAATTTTTCCATGTACACGATATCGTTATTGAAAGCGGCGCGGGCTTCGCTGCGGGTCAGGGAGATCGCGTTGCGCAGTGCGGCCTCGCTGTGGACGACACGCATGCCCCGGCCACCGCCACCACCGGCGGCCTTGATGATGACCGGGTAGCCGATCTCGCGTGCCATCTCGAGCACGTCGTTATCGTCCTCGGTGACCGGGCCACCCGAGCCGGGTACACAGGGAATATGCGCCGCCTTCATGGTTTCGATCGCCGAGATCTTGTCACCCATGGTACGGATCGATTCGGCGCTTGGCCCGATAAAGGTGAAGCCGCTTTGTTCGACCCGTTCGGCAAAATCGGCATTCTCGGAGAGGAAACCGTAACCGGGATGAATCGCCATGGCATCGGACACTTCCGCGGCACTGATGATGGCCGGGATGTTCAGGTAGCTTTCGGTTGAAGACGCCGGACCAATGCAGATGGCCTCGTCGGCCAGCATGACGTGCTTGAGGTTGCGGTCAGCACTGGAATAGACCGCTACGGTACGAATATCCAGTTCGCGACAGGCTCGCAAGACACGCAAGGCAATCTCGCCACGGTTTGCGATAACAATCTTGTCAAACATAATGCGCGCTTACTCGATGATGAACAGTGGCTCGTCGTATTCGACCGGCTGGCCGTTCTCGACGAGGATAGCCGTGATCTTGCCGCTCTTGTCGGCCTCGATCTGGTTGAGGATCTTCATCGCCTCAATGATACACAGCGTGTCGCCGGCAGATACGGTATCACCGACCTGGACAAACTCCTTGGCGCCCGGCGACGAGGCACGATAGAAGGTACCGACCATCGGTGAACGTACCATGTGGCCGGCCGGTACACTTTCAGTTTTTTCCTCTGCGGCCGGTGGTGCGGCGACCGGGGCAGGCGCGGCCGCTGCGGCGGGTATGGCAGCGGCAACCGGTGCAACGTTCGGGCTGTTGCGGCTGATGCGTACGGACTCTTCGCCTTCCTTGATCTCGATTTCGGCGATACCCGATTCCTCGAGCAGTTCAATGAGTTTTTTGACTTTGCGTATATCCATCGGTATTACCTGTTGTCTGGTTTGGATGCGAGCCAGTTGGAGGCGGCATCAAGAGCGAGTTCATAACCATGGGCACCGAAGCCCGTAATCACGCCGATGGCGAGATCCGAGAAGTACGATGCCTTGCGGAAGTCTTCACGGGCATGCACGTTGGACAGGTGCAGCTCGATAAACGGGATGGCGACACCAGCCAGGGCGTCGCGTAGCGCGACACTCGTGTGCGTATAGGCGGCGGGGTTGATAATGATGAAATCGACGCCGTTGCGGCCGGCCTGCTGCACGCGATCGACGAGATCGTGTTCGGCATTACTCTGGAAGCAGTCGAGTTCATGGCCGGCCTGGCTGGCCAGATCACGCATACGCGCCTCGATTTCGGCGAGTGTCGTTGAGCCATATACGCCAGGTTCGCGTGTCCCGAGCAGGTTCAGGTTTGGACCATTGATGAGCAGTAGTTTTGCCATGTTAATATTATTTGTCAGTAAGCAACATGTTCGGCGCAAATGCCTTCAAGTTCGCCGCAGATAAATCCTGAATTTCCTGCATAGTCTATACCAATCCGGATGGCTTAATCCAGTTACCATCACGTTAGGCAACTTTAGCGCAAAATTCGCCGAAATTCTCGACAAATTTCACAAACCGGATTTTTTGGGATAAAAGCCAACGCTGAAGCGCAGTGGAGGCGAAACAAACTGGATAGTGAATAGGGCCCGGTTGTGCAGATCTGCAGCGATCCCGGCGAGTGCTCCTGCATTGCTCTACCTGCTGCGCCCATGCAGTCGTCCGCGCCATTGCGATGAAAGAAAGAGAAAAAAGTCCTTACAGCAGCTTCCTGATCTCGGTTTCAGCCGTGTTCTTTAACAATTCACCGCGTTGCGTAAAGGCGATCCTGCCCTCGCGGTCGATGATCACGGTATAGGGCAGGGCGCCAAAACGGTTGCCGTAGGCCTTGCCGAGTTTTATCGCATCGAGGTCGCCGACCAGCATCGGGTAGTTGACACCGTAGGTGTCACTGAAGTCGATGACCTTGTCCTTTTCATCAATCGCAATACCGACAAACTGCAACCCCTGTTCGCCGTACTGTTCCTGTAACTCGATAAAGGCGGGCATTTCCTTGCGGCACGGCGGGCACCAGGTCGCCCAGAAATTTACGATTATTACCTTGCCGTCCCACTCGGCGACACTGCGTACCCGGTCTTCGAGATCCGGCAGGCGGAAATCCGGGCGCCGTGCGCCGATGATTTCATTGCCGGCCAGTTGTGAAGGTGAGGCGGCGGCCGAGGTATCGATGTCGTCACTGTTGCCAGACACACCGGTGTTGGAGGGCGCCCGGTCACAGGCTGTCAGCACGACAGTGAGCAGGCAAACAGCGGACAGGCGCAGGATCATGGGTAACACGTAACTCTCTCCCGGAAATTGTTATTGTATGCACCAGGCTGGCGCATCAACCAGTCTAGCAATATGAACGCTAAATGTTTACCTGTTCAATGCTTGTTGCAGGTGGGCGCTGAACTCGTCGATATCCTTGTAGCCATAGAAGTTCATGGTCTCGTTGGCGCTGCCGTCGGCGTGGAAGAACAGGATAGCCGGCGGCGCAAATACGCCGAGCTGCTTCTGCACGGCCGAGGTCTCGGGATTGTCGGGATCGGTGACATCGACTTGCAAGGCGACAAATTGCTGCATGAGTTTCTGCACCTGTGGATCGGCAAACGTCGATTTTTCCATGCGCAGGCAATCGGTACACCAGGTCGCAAAGAAATCGATCATGACCGGCTTGCCGGCGGCACGCGCGGCCGCCATCTCGCGTTCGAGTTCGGCGGGCGAGGAGACTTGCCTGAACAGTTCATGTGCCGAGGTCACGGTGGCCTGTTGTCCGCCAGGACCGCCCATCGAGATTGCGCTGAGGTCGATCGGCCTGAGGAAATCGCGGTTACCCTGGATGCCCCCGAGCAGGTTGAGCACACCCCAGATCAACAGCACGGTACCGATGCCTTTCCAGAGCACGCGCCAGCCACTCGTCCCTTCCGGCAGACTTTGCGTCGCACCGAGGTACACGCCGACGGTGATGAAGAACACACCCCACAGCAGCAGCACGGGTACGGCCGGCAGCACGGTCAGGATATAAATCGCCACGCCGATGAGCAGCACGCCGAAGAAGTATTTGACGCTGTCCATCCAGGTACCGGCCTTCGGGATGAGGAAACCGGCGCCGACGCCGATGGCGATCAGGATCACGCCCATGCCAAGCGACATGGCGAACATGATCAGGGCACCGAGCAGCGGATCCTGGGATTTGATTGCGACGCCGAGCACCGACAGCAGCACCGGCGAGGCGCAGGCGCCGACGATCATCGAGGACAGGATGCCCATAACGAACACACCGAACAGCGAACCACCCTGGATGCCGGAACTCTTCGACTGCAGGCGCGACTGGATGGATGTGGGCATCTGGATGGTGAACAGGCCGAACATCGACAGCGCGAGCAGCACGAGGATGACACTGACAGTGCCGATTACCCAGGCATTCTGGAAATAGGCCTGCAATTGCTTGCCGGAGGCACCGGCCGCCCAGCCCGCGGCACTGTACACGACCGAGGTACCGAGCACGTAGCTCAGCGACAGCATGCCGCCCTTGAGTTTCGTGATCTCGCCGCCCGTGCTCTGGCCGACGATGATGCTGGACAGGATCGGGATCATCGGCAGTACGCAGGGCGTGAAGGTCAGTAACAGGCCGATACCGAATGCGGCGAGGATGTAGCCGAGGTAGGTCGTCTTGTCCTCGTCCGACTCGGCGATCTTTTCTATCGCGGCAGGTGCCGCGGCAAGAGTGGTTGCTGGCAGATCAAAACTGACCGATTTTGTCATCGGCGGATAGCAAATACCGGCATCGGCACAGCCCTGGAAACTGGCGATAAAGTTGACCGTGTTGGCCCCGGCGTCGGTGCGTTGTACCGGAACATTGATCTGCACACCATCCATGTACACTTCGACCTCGCCCTCGGTACCATCCGGCAGGATCCCGGTATGCATCTGACCGGCCGGCATCACGGCATTGCCGAGTGCCACGCCGGCGCTGTCGCTGCTGAAGGCGAACTTGTTGCGGTACAGGTAGTAACCTTCGGCAATCTGCCAGTCGGCGACAATCGTCCCGTTGTCTGACATGTGTGCATCGAAAGAAAACGCCTCGTCCGGTGGCAGGAATTCCTGTGCGCCGCCGAGGCCAAGACTGTTGCCGAGCGATTTGAGTTTTTGCAGACCGGCCGGCTTGCCAGCCGCAGCAGTGATTGTCGGCAGGCTGAGCAGAATGGCCTGTTTCTGCGGCGGGTAGCACAGTCCGATATCGGCACAGCCCTGGGAGCCTGCGATCAGCTGCAGGGTGTTGACCGAACTGTCGGTGCGCTGCAGCGGCACGCGCACGGTCAGTGTATGGCGATGGGTTTCCAGTTCTTTTTTGAATATCTCGTCGTATTTCTTTTTGCCGGCGGGGAGTTCGATGCTGCCCAGTTCAATGCCAGGGGTTTGCGATGTGAAGTGTATCTTGTCATGGTAGAGGTAATACCCCTCGGCGACACGCCATTCAACTTCGACAGTATTTTCGTCAATGACGCGGCCCTGCACACTGAAGGCCTCCTCGGGAGAGAGTGGCTCGTCTTCAGAGATGGCCAAGGCGGAAGACATGTACAACAGGCCGAATAACAAAACGGCAATTTTTTTCATCATTGTTCTGGTTCCCTGGTGTTTCTATTGCAGGACTCATCAACCCATGCCAGGTAACCCGGCAAGCCTGCCTCGATTGAGACTGCGATAATCTCCGGAAGTTCGTACGGGTGCAATGCCTGCAGCCGCGCTTCGAGTGCCGGGTAAGCGGCCTTCCGGGTTTTTATCATCAGCAATTCTTCAGTGTCTGATTCACATTCGCCCTGCCAGTGGTAGAGTGACGTCAACCCCGGCAAAATACTCACACAGGCCGCCAACGCCTCGTCAATAAGCGTTTTCGCCAGTTGCATGGCAGTGTCGCGATCCGGGCAGGTGCACAGCACCAGCAGGTGTTCGGTTCTTGTCGGCTCAGTCCCGGGCATCAGGCAAAGATAGCATGAAAGCCGGGCCCGGCGCTTTGGCCGGATATCCGTTTGTGTGCGATTACAGGCAATCAAACAGACGCAGCAGTTTTGCGCTTATTCCCTGACCCGGGTACCTTATGGGTATGCGCCCCGGAATCATACTGTTACTGCTGTTTATCGCCGTGCCGCTGATCGAGATAACGCTGTTTATCCAGGTCGGTTACCGCATCGGCACGCTCGCCACTATCAGCGTCATCATCCTGACAGCGATACTCGGTGCCGTCCTCGTCCGTCAACAGGGCTTCTCGACCCTGCAACGCCTGCGTACCACCATGGATCGGGGTGAACTACCGGCGATGGAAATGCTCGAAGCCGGCTGCCTGCTGTTCGCCGGGGCCTTGTTGATGACGCCGGGCTTTTTCACCGATGCGATCGGCTTTCTGTGCCTGGTGCCGCCGCTGCGCCAGACTCTTATCCGGCGCCTGTTGCGCAGCCTGTTCCGGCCACCGGCTGGGCCGGGTCCGGGTCCGGGTGGCGGTGGGGCTGGACGCCGCACCATCGAGGGTGAATACACCCGCGAAGACGATTAAACATAGTTGGCAGCCGTCAGCTGCCAGCTCGCAGTATCCAGAAAGCATGTTTTTGGGCTTTTCTGCCAACTGCCTGCTGATGACTGCTAACTTCATTAATCGCCAACTTTATTCATACCAGCCCTTGAATTTTCTATTTTCCTCCCTATGATTGGCACTCATCAATTGAGAGTGCTAACGATGAACAACCGGGACAACCGGGGTTTGTTAGCAAGTTTTTGTTTTTTCTGGCAATAACCAGAAGATGAGGAGAAAACCCTATGAACATCCGTCCCTTGCATGACCGCGTCGTGGTCCGTCGCATGGAAGAAGAACGTATGAGCGCTGGTGGGATCGTGATCCCCGATGCTGCAACCGAAAAGCCGTCCGAGGGTGAAATTGTTGCCGTCGGTAACGGCAAGCCGCTCGACAATGGCGAAGTGCGCCCCCTCGACGTCAAGATTGGCGACAAGGTGCTGTTTGGCAAGTACGCGGGCAGCGAGGTCAAGGTCGAAGGTGAAGATCTGCTCGTCCTGCGCGAAGAAGATATCGTCGCGGTTATCGACTAAAAACCGCCCGTACGGAATTCATACTAGATTCAAGAGGAAAACAATATGTCAGCGAAAGAAGTGAAATTCGGTGATGACGCCCGCCACGGTATCGTGCGCGGTGTGAATACACTTGCCAATGCCGTCAAGGTGACCCTGGGTCCGAAGGGGCGCAACGTCGTTCTGGAAAAGAGCTTCGGTGCGCCAACCGTGACGAAAGACGGTGTCTCAGTCGCGAAGGAAATCGAACTGAAAGACAAATTCGAGAACATGGGCGCGCAGATGGTCAAGGAAGTCGCGTCACAGACATCTGATGTTGCCGGTGACGGTACCACTACAGCAACCGTACTGGCCCAGGCCATTATGCGTGAAGGCATGAAATCAGTCGCCGCCGGTATGAACCCGATGGACCTGAAGCGTGGTATCGACAAGGCCGTAACAGTTGCCGTTGAGGAACTGAAGAAGTTGTCGAAGCCGTGTGAAACCAGCAACGCGATTGCCCAGGTCGGCACCATCTCCGCCAACTCCGATGCCAACATCGGTGGCATCATTGCCGAGGCAATGGAAAAGGTCGGCAAGGAAGGTGTTATCACGGTTGAAGAAGGTACCAGTCTGGAAAATGATCTCGACGTGGTTGAGGGTATGCAGTTTGACCGCGGTTACCTGTCACCGTACTTCGTTAACAACCAGCAAAGCATGTCAGCAGAGCTGGAAGAGCCGTACATCCTGATCCACGACAAGAAGATCGCCAACATTCGTGACCTGTTGCCGGTACTCGAAGCTGTCGCAAAGGCCGGCAAGCCGTTGTTGATCATTTCTGAAGACGTTGAGGGCGAAGCCCTGGCGACACTCGTCGTGAACAACATCCGTGGCATCGTCAAGGTCTGTGCCGTCAAGGCGCCGGGCTTCGGTGAACGTCGCAAGGCCATGCTGCAGGATCTTGCCGTGCTGACAGGTGGTACGGTGATTTCTGAAGAGGTCGGCCTGTCACTCGAAAAGGCCACGCTGGATGATCTTGGCAGCGCCAAGAAGGTCCAGGTCACCAAGGAAGAAACCACTGTCATTGACGGCGCCGGTGCTGCCGATGACATCAAGGCCCGTTGTGACCAGATCCGTGCGCAGATGGAAGAAACTTCTTCTGACTACGACCGTGAAAAGATGCAGGAACGTCTGGCCAAGCTGGCCGGTGGTGTTGCTGTCATCAAGGTTGGTGCCGCCACGGAAGTTGAAATGAAGGAAAAGAAAGCCCGCGTTGAAGATGCGTTGCATGCAACCCGTGCCGCCGTTGAAGAAGGCGTGGTACCGGGCGGTGGTGTGGCCATGATTCGTGCCCTGCAGGCCGTCAGGGATACCAAGGGTGACAACCACGACCAGGACGTGGGCATCGCCATTGCCTGTCGCTCCATGGAAGAGCCGCTGCGCCAGATCGTGGCCAACGCCGGTGATGAACCCTCTGTCATTCTCAACAATGTTGAAGCTGGCAAGGATAACTATGGCTACAATGCCGCGACCGGTGAATACGGTGACATGATCGAAATGGGTATTCTCGACCCGACCAAGGTGGCCCGCTCTGCCCTGCAGAACGCTGCCTCGGTTTCCGGTCTCATGATCACAACCGAATGCATGGTTGCCGAAACCCCGAGCGAAGCGGGTGAAGCGCCGGCACCGGGTATGGACGCGATGGGCGGTATGGGCGGCATGGGCATGATGTAATGCCTCGAACCATCGGAGATGGTTGGGGTTGCCTTGAGCCATCGAAGATGGCTTAGGTACTCATAATGAACGCTGCAAGCGTTCTATGAGACAGCACAATGATGCCGCAGGCATCCATGCGCTGCTCAATGAACCACCCAAAAAAGCCCTCACCGAATGGTGGGGGCTTTTTTTATACTGCATATATACTGCACTTCAGAACCGCCCTCGGCGTTTCATCAAGTACTCCCTGAACTCGCTAATGCTCGTTCTGGTCGCGTAAGTGCTCGCTTGACCTCGCCTTGCCCTGCCGCAAAATGCCTAAGCCTCAAAGCCGCCCAGGCTTGAATAAAAACCCTGGCCATGTGGCGAGGGTTTTTTATGCCCAATACACGTAGGTCGGAGTAGCTGGCAGCAGCGTAATCCGACGTGAACATTACCATGCTGCCGGATTACGTCACGTTGTTCCTAATCCGACCTACGGTCTCCGGGACGGGTTCATCCGGGCCTTTGTTATTTTTCATGGCGTGTCGGCGCGCTGTTTTTTCCATTCCCGTGGCGACATGCCGACCAGCGCGGTAAAGGCGCGCGACAGCGCGCTCGTGTTCGAGTAACCGACGGCATCGGCGACCAGTTGCAGTGACTTGCCGCGCCGCAACAGTGACTGCGCCACGCCGATGCGCCACTCGGTGAGGTAACTGCCGGGACTGATGCCGACGGTGTCGCGAAAACGCGTCGCGAAGCGGGCGCGCGACATGCCGGCCAGGTCGGCCAGTTCCGGCAGAGTCCAGGCACGTGCGGGCTCGGCGTGCATGGCATTGATCGCCTTAGCCAGTTTCGGGTCGGTCAGGCCGGCAAGCAGGCCGACCTGCAGGCGGTTGCGGTCCATGAGGTCACGCAGCAACAGCACGATCACGACTTCGATCAGGCGATCCAGCACGGCCTGGCGACCGCAATGCTGTTGCCCCGCCTCGGCGAACAGCAGTTGCAACATGGCATCGAGCGACGGCGCGTCGCGCAGTGGCAACACCAGTACCTCGGGCAGGGCCTGGTCCAGCGGGTTACGCAGGCCCGCACCGAAATCAAACGAGGCGCACACCATGTCGACGTTATCGTCCTGCGGCAGCAGGCGATGCGAGGTCGGGTTCATGTAAAAAAACAGGCTCGGTTCGTCGAGCAGCAGTGCCGCTTGCCGGGTGTGCTCGACCCGCAGGGTGCCGCTTTTCAGGACGTGGATATAGCCGTGTCCATCCTGCGCGTGAAAATGCGCGGCGCGGCACAGCGGCCCGGCCTGGAAGACCCGGGCGTGCAGTTCGAAGTAGTTCAGTAGCCAGACCAGCCGGTCATCCATTCGATACGATCCGTATAAAAAATGAGATTAATTGATACTACAAGTATCAGTTTTCCTGTCAATCTCCCTGTCACGCGCACCAGGCGCGGAAATCCGAAATCCATACCAGCAAGAGGAAACAGCTATGCCCCGTATCGAACCGGTCAACCCGAACCACGTGGACGCCAACACCGCCAAAACCCTGGCGGCCGTCGAAAACAAGCTCGGCGTCCTGCCCAACCTGTTCACCACACTGGCGCACGCGCCCGCGGCGCTCGTGGCGTATTTGCAGTTCAACGAGACCCTGGCCACTGGTCGCCTGACCGCGAAACAGCGCGAACTGATCGCCATCGCCGTGGCCCAGGAAAACAGTTGCGAGTACTGCCTGAGCGCGCACGTGGCGATTGGCAAAAGTGTCGGCCTGCAACAGGACGGTATCGAACAGGCCCGCGAGGGTTATGCGAATGACCCGCGGGACGACGCCATTCTCGCCTTTGCCCTGCAGGTCGTCCGCAGTCGCGGTGCGGTGAGTGACACGGAACTGGCGGTATTTCGCGACGCGGTCGGCAACGACGGCCTGGCGATCGAGATCGTCGCCAACGTGGCACTCAACATTCTCACCAACTACGTCAATCGCGTTGCACAAACTGACGTTGACTTCCCCCTGACACGGCTGGAACCGGCCGCATAGGGTCGTCGGCAACCACCCTGAAACAACACAGGAGGCAATACCATGAACACCACCATCACAAACCTGCGCCGTAGTGTTACGGCACTCGCCACCGTGGCCAT
>JASFME010000052.1:0-11454 GCA_050117725.1 Granulosicoccaceae bacterium
ACGATTTCTCTTGCGGTGCCCAGGCATGGCCATACACGACTTCCCAGGTTGCCGGTAACACACCTTCACGCCGGAACTGCTCGTAGGCGGTGATCACTTTCTGGAACTGCCGCGCGCCGGTCAGGCTACGACGGCGTGCCTGCGCCACGTTGTGAGCGCCGAGTGTTTTCAGATCGCGCATCAGGTCTACCGCCCGGTCGTAGGTCACGGTGATGCGCTCGACATCCATGACCGGCTCGGCCAGTTGCGCGCGCACCATCGCATCGCCGATGTCGTGCATATCAAGAAAATTGTTCACATGCGGGTAGTCATCCACCGCCTGCCAGCTGCTGCGTAATTCATGCAGGGTGTCCGGACCCAGGGTCGAGAACAATACCATGCCGCCCGGCTTCAGCACGCGCCGGAACTCGGCAAATACCCGGTCAAGATCTTCGCACCACTGCAGGGCAAGGTTGGAGAAGATCATATCAACACTGTGATCCGCGATCGGCAGGTTGACCATATCGCCGCACACGCAGCTGAACGCACGCCAGAAACGCGAACGACGGCGGGCGACACGCAACATGGGTTGGGCCAGGTCGACTGCGACCAGCTTCGCGTTGCGATAGCGTTTGACCAGTTCAGCAGATTGCAGGCCCGTGCCGGCACCGAGGTCGAGAATATGTCCGGGACTGATACGCATATAGTCGAGGCGTTCGAGCATGCGCTCGCCCACCTCGCGTTGCAACACGGCCACTTCGTCATAGGCTGCGGCAGCCGCAGCAAATGACTTGCGCAGCAGTTGCATGTCGAGGCGCTGTTCGCTATCAGCTGTCATGAATCAAGGCCCTGCGTAAAACGGTCTACTGCCTGACAAAACGCATCAGGATGGGAAAGGAACGGTGCATGCCCGGCAGCGGCAATGACCTCGACAGCGAGCGCACTATCTTCTTGCAATTGCCGGGTAGCCTGCCAGCCAACCAGTGTGTCGCGCTCGCCCATGATCATCTGCACCGGCACAGATACGCTGCGTAATTGTGCGCGTAAATCTTCATCGGCCAGGATCGACAAGCCCGCACGTAACGCGGAAGGGTCAGGCTCACCATAGCGGCCGAGTTCTTCGTGTAACTGCCGCAACAGTTCGCGACCATTTGCCACACCGCGCATCTGCAAGGACAGAAACCGCGACAGCGTGGCGTCGAAACGGCTTTCCAGATCATCGGCAAAACCGGCAAAGACTTCACGGCGCATGCCAAATGGCCAGTCATCACGTTCGACAAAACTCGGCAGGGCGGCGATCATAATCAGGCCGTTGACGCGCGCCGCCGCGGTTGCGGCCAGCCGCAAGGCAAGCATGCCGCCCAGCGACCAGCCAACCCACACCGCATTGGCCGGTGCCACCTCGAGCAACTGCTGCACGACCTGCTGTGCATCGGTCATCGGCACGTCCCGGCTGCGGCCATGCCCGGGCAGGTCGATCAGCGTCAGCGCATGATTCTCTGCCAGACGCTCGACGACGGTTGACCACACACCGGCGTGTAATCCCCAGCCGTGTACGAGCACGAGCTCGGGCCCGCTGCCGACCTGTTCCGTGTACAGGCTCATGCCACGGCCACCAGCGCATCGAGCAATCGGTCGACATCCTGCGGCGTGTGGGCCGCGGATAGTGTGATACGCAGACGTGCCGTGCCCTCGGGTACCGTCGGCGGCCGCATCGCCGCGACGAGGATGCCGCGTTGCAACAACGCCGCACTCATCTCGACAGCACGTTTCGCCTCGCCAACCAGCAGTGGCTGGATCGGTGTCATTGAATCCATAAGTTGCAGGCCGGCCTGCCCCGCACCCTGTCGAAACTGGTCGATCAGGGCCTGCAGGTGTTCGCGGCGGGCGCTGTCTTCGCGCACAATGCGCAGGCTGGCCCGTGTCGCCTCGGCCACCGCCGCCGGCAGGGCCGTGGTAAAGATATAACTGCGGGCACGCTGGATCAGGACTTCAATGAGTTCCTCGCTGCCAGCGACAAATGCGCCAAACGTACCAAAGGCCTTGCCGAGCGTGCCGACCAGCACCGGCACGTCATCAGCGGTCAGCGCAAAATGTTCAAGCGAACCGCCACCCTGTGTGCCCAGCACGCCGAGGCCGTGCGCATCGTCGACCATGAGCCAGGCATCATGTTTATGACAGCAGTGGGCAAGTTCAGGCAGCGGTGCGAGATCACCATCCATGCTGAACACGCCGTCCGTGATCACGAGTTTGTCCTTCGCGGGACTCTCCGCGAGACGCGTATCCAGCGCCCTGCTGTCAGCATGCGCATAGCGCACAGCTTTTGCCTCGCTCAACCGGGCGGCATCAATCAGGGAGGCGTGGTTCAGCCGATCACCGAACACGGCATCATGGCGATCCGTTAACGCGGTGACCGCAGCAAGATTCGCCATGTAACCCGTGGAGAACAACAGCGCCCGCTCGCGTCCGACAAACCCGGCGAGTTCTTCCTCGAGCGCATGATGGGCACGATGGTGGCCGGTGACGAGGTGCGCGGCACCACTGCCGACACCGTGTTGCTGCGCTGCACGGATAAACGCGGCCGTGACATCCGGGTGTGCGGCCAGTCCCAGGTAGTCATTGCTGCAAAACACGAGGCAGTCGCGGCCATCGATGTGCATGCGCACACCGCTGGCGCTGTCCGCGACGCGGCGTGAGCGATACAGATCGCGTTCGCGCTGGCGGGCCAGCGTCGCCTTCAGGTCAAACATATCAGTGTGAACAGGGTTCCGGGTTACCCGCGGTGATGCCAAGCCGGTCAAACAATGCCTGATCGTGGCCGGCATCCGGGTTCGGCGTGGTCAGCAGCTTCTCGCCGTAGAAGATCGAGTTGGCGCCGGCAAAGAAACACAGGGCCTGCAATTCATCGCTCATGTTTTCGCGGCCGGCCGACAGGCGTACCTGTGATTGCGGCATAAGAATGCGAGCCACGGCGATCATGCGCACGAACTCGAACGGGTCGAGTTCCTCGACCCCCTTGAGCGGCGTGCCCTCGACCTGCACGAGCAGGTTGAGCGGCACACTGTCGGGGTGCTCCGGCTGGTTGGCCAGCTCCATAAGCAGGCCGGCGCGATCACGGCGATCCTCGCCCATGCCGATAATGCCGCCACTGCAGACACTCATGCCGGTCTCACGTACATGCCGCAAAGTCTCGAGGCGGTCTTCATAGGTGCGGGTCGTGATGATCTCGCCGTAATACTCACGCGAGGTATCGAGATTGTGGTTGTAATAATCGAGGCCGGCCTCGCGCAGCTGTCTGGCCTGCTCCTTTTCCAGCATGCCTAGCGTCATGCAGGTTTCCAGGCCGAGCGCCTTCACGCCACTGATGATGTCGCGCATCGCCGGCAGGTCGCGGTCATGCAGCTTGCGCCACGCCGCGCCCATGCAAAAGCGCGTTGCGCCGGTCTGCTTCGCGGCCTCGGCTGCCGCCAGCACGGTTTGCGTATCGAGCAGACGCTCCTTTTCCAGGCCGGTATTGTAATGCGCGCTTTGCGGGCAATAGGCACAATCTTCCGGGCAGGAACCGGTCTTGATGCTGAGCAGGGTACTGACCTGCACGGTGTTTGGCTCGAAGTGCTCGCGGTGCGCAGTGTGCGCGCGAAACAGCAGGTCATTGAAGGGCAGGGCAAACAGCGCCTCGATTTCCTCACGGCGCCAGTCATGGCGCAGGACCTGATCGGCTTGGGCGACAGGCATCTCAACAGCGGGCATACGGGGTTCCTCGGTAATCACTCATACAGTCTGGCAGGCTGTCTGTCCAGGCAGATCAACGCTACAATGTAGCGCACAGGGTAACCATGCCAGGACGGCTGTCAACTACAGGGAGATAGTATGGTTAACATCTGCTCAAAATTTGTGCAATTCATTCTGCCCCGTTACTGCCAGTTGTGCGGCATGGCGATCGGACCCGGCCACCAGGATGCGCGTCTGGGCCTGTGCCGGGGCTGTATCGAAGATCTGCCGTGGCTTGCTCACAGCTGCAGCGGATGCGGTCTGCCACTGGCTGCATCAAACGCTCGCGGCACGCGCTGTGGCCATTGCCAGCTACACCCGCCGCCATTTGACCGCACCCACGCCGTGTGGCGTTACGCCGCGCCGCTTGATGCCCTGATCTGCCGTATGAAGTTTCACAACGACCCGGCGGCAGCTGAAACGCTTGGCAAACTGCTTGCTATCAGCCTTGCCGCACAACCACTGCCGCGCCCGGATGCGATCCTGCCCGTGCCACTACATCCCCGGCGCCTGCGGCAACGTGGCTTCAACCAGGCGCTGCAAATCGCCCGTCCCGTTGCCCGTCGGCTACAACTGCCAATTCTTGCCCGGCACTGCCATCGGCGACGCGATACGCAGGCACAAAGCGAGCTGCCGCTACACGCGCGGCGCGCCAACATGCGTGGCGCATTCTGCTTTCACAGAGCCATTACCGCCCGGCATGTCGCCATCGTCGATGATGTGATGACCAGTGGTCATACCGTCGCCGAACTGTGCCGCCAGCTGCGCCGCCAGGGGGTCGAGGAAATCTCGGTATGGAGTTGCGCGCGCACAGTGAACCAGTGCACAAATATCCTGACCGGGACTTGACCCGGACGCGCAGCTGGGTCTAAATCGTGTCCATAATAAATACGCTGGACATATGCCCGCCATGCCGGAACGCATCATCAAGGACAGTGATGACAGCCGTAAACTGCAACGTCAGTTGCGGGTCCTGCTCGACCATGCGCGCCTGAATGAAGACAAGCTGCAACGCATGCAGTCACTCGAACTGCGGTTGCTGGGTTGCGGCGCACTGCATGAACTCATCGACATGCTGTTACATGATTATGTCGCGGAATTTGATCTGGATGCCACCAGTCTCATGCTCGTCGATCCTGAATACGAGATTCGCCGCATTCTCGACGAACAGTACATGCAACTCCCGGAACAGCTGCACTTTGATACGGAATCCGTACCGCAACCTTCTGAACAGCTCTTTCCCATGCTCGGCCCGTGGCATGCGGCCCGGCATGTCCGCTATTTCGGAAAACGCCGCGACCTGAACAGTGTTGCCATTCTGCCACTGGTGCGACAGGGCCGTTATCTCGGCAGTCTCAACCTGGGCAGTGTCGCGGCGGGACGTTATATTGACGGCGCCGGTACCGTGTTGCTGGAACACCTCGCTGCGATTGTTGCCGTCTGCCTGGAAAACTCCCTCAATTACGAGCGCCTGAAGCGCACCGGACTGACTGACGGCCTCACCGGGATCAACAACCGGCGGTTTTTCGATCAGCGCATCAACGAGGAAATCGAGCGTGCCGGACGCAGCGATGAAACGCTGTCCTGCCTGTTTATCGACATCGATTTTTTCAAACGTATCAACGACACCTGGGGCCACCAGCAAGGTGACGCTGTGCTGCATGATATTGCTGCACTGATGCAATCACACTTGCGGCGTAGCGACGTGCTGGCACGATACGGCGGTGAGGAGTTTGCTATGTTGCTGGGCAATACCGACCGTCAGGGGGCAATGGATATCGCGGAACGGCTACGCCGGGCCATCGCCACACGGGACACCACATCACTGCCGGAGATAACCGTCTCGATCGGGGTTGCCAGCATCCGGCCGACCGACTTGCCCGGCTCCACTGCACAACAGGCTGAAGGGCTGCTCAAGGCGGCGGATGAGGCTCTCTACGTCGCGAAGCAACAGGGGCGGAACCGTGTTTCCTGTGCCCGCAACACGCTGGACGCGTAGGTTATTTATTACTTCAATGCCCGCAGACGCTGGCTGACATAGGCATGTAATTCATCCTGCAGGCCGCTGTTCAGGGCCGTTTCATAGGCCGTTATCGCCTCGGCATGCTGGCCGATAGCTTCCAGCGATATGCCCATTCCCATCTGCCAGACAGCCTGGCGCGGACGTAACTGCAGTAATTGCCGGTACAGATTCGCAGCATCGGCATGGCGCGCCTGGCGCTGGTAGAGGGCCGCCAGCAAGGCATAATAGTCAACCGCCTCACCAAGGGGTGGCCGCTTTGATTCGAGTATGCTGATGGCCTCGGCTTCGTGTTGTTGCTCGGCATAGACACGGGCGCGTAGCAGAATCACACTGGCCGGAACTACCGGACGTGACAGGCCGGCATCGAGTACTTCCCCGGCCTCGTTTTTGCGCCCCTGTTGCAACAACACGCCGGCCAGTAATTCGCGCGCGGCATGCAGATCAGGATCATGCAACAGGGCCTCGCGCAAGGCCTGTTCCCCGCCACGCGCATCCCCCTGCGTCAACAGACTGCTGGCCTGCCTCATACGTTCCTGTGCCTGCTCGGCAGGACTGCGCTGCCGAACCGTCTTCACGACCGCCGTAGCCGCTGCGGCCGGCGTGCCTTGCGTGCGTGCAGCCTGTGTCATGAAGCTGTAATGGTTGGAGACCTCGCCATGATCATTGATTACCCGGACCTGCCAGTTTTCGGTTTGCGTCCCGGGATCAAGTGTCATACTGAACCGCTTGTCCGAGACAACACTCACCTGCTCAGCATGCAGTTCCTGCTCGTCAGAGCCTTCATCCCGGCTGACAATGACGCGCAACGGCGCAATAAATCCCTTGCCGTGCAGGCTGATCGTTATCGGCTTGCCTGTCGCCGGGACCGGCGAGGGACGCAACCGATCAATACGGGGCAATACCGTGACAGGCTCGGGGGTATCGGCTGCGGCAGCCACCTGCCCGGGTTGGCTGCGAACCGGCTGCCCGGCAGTGGCTTCAGGGGCAGGGGCAGGCGTACTTGCCCCGGCTGCGGCCGGTACCTCTGTACGCGGCGGTGATGGCAGGACGTCAGAACTGGTTGTTGTAACAGGTGGTGTGGTTACGACACCGGTTTGTGCCGTATCGGCGGGCACGGCATCGTTTGTCAGCTGGCGCGTAGCGCCGTACTGGTAGGCAAACCAGGCACTGACTGCGACGACGAGTACTATCACCAGCAACAGGGCAGGCATAAGGCTACCTCTGCGCCGTTCCGCCTGCCAACTCAGGCCATCGAGCACATTGCCCTGCTGTACACCCTGTTGCCGACGTTGCTCAAGATCCTTGAGCATCTGGTTAATCACACTCATCGTGCCCATCCCAGGTAAAGAAATACACCCAACCCGACCAGTATCGAGGTAACGATACCAAGCAGACGATACATACTGTTGCCGCTTGCCTGCCGCGTGTCCTCTGTATCATTTACGGCGGCCCGTACCTGGCTTGCAGTAATCTTTCTCGCACCCTGTCCATAACCTGCAATCAATGACTTGTGGGCAAGTATATTGATCAGCCGTGGCGTGCCACGGCTGGCCTTGTACAGCAGCTTGATCGCAGCCGGGGCAAACAAGGGTGCGCCATTATAGCCCGCGACGGTAAGACGATGCGTGATATAAGCCTCGACGGCATCGAGTGTCATGTGCGGTAAAACATGACTGAAGGCTATCCGCTGGCGCAACTGGCGTATCGATGGACGTTGCAGGATTTCATCCAGCTCTGGCTGACCGAACATGACGATATGCAACAACTTGTATTTTTCGGTCTCGAGATTGGTCAACAGGCGCAACGCTTCCATTGATGCCTGCGGCATGGCCTGGGCTTCATCAATGAGCAGCACCACGCGCTTGCCCCTGGCAGTCAGATCAATCAGGCGATCCGTGATCAGTTGCAACAGGCGATGCTGGCCGATATTGCGCGCAAACTCGATACCCAGCTCATCGGCCAGCGCCATATTCAGTGCCGCCGGGGTCAGGTAGGGATTGGGGATATAGGCAGTGACGTACTTGTCATCGTCCGCCAGCAGGTTAAGTAATTTGCGACACAACAGCGTCTTGCCGGTGCCGACTTCGCCGGTAATTTTTATAAAACCTTCAGCGCAACGTAGTGCCACCAGCAGGACATTCATGGCCTGCTGGTGCCCCGGATGATTGAAGAAAAAACTCGTATCAGGGGTTATTGAAAACGGCGGCTCGCGCAAACCGAAATGTTCGAGATACATGTACCGTCCCCTGCATTACGGCAAGTCAAGCGACAGGTTAGTGGTCGATACCCATGTCCTGGGACTGTCGCAGTGAGTCAAAGCGCTGTTTCGATTCTTGCAATGACTTTCTCCACGTCGCACTACCATCGACGACTATGGGCCGTAACAGTATAACAAGTTCACTCTTGCGCGTACTTTGTTGTGTGTGACTGAATAATGAGCCAACCACCGGCAAGTCGCTCAATACCGGCACCTCGGCCTGATCGTCACGCACGATATTTTGCATCAGGCCGCCAATCACGACGATCTGGTTGCTTTTTGCCCGCACGATGCTGTCGGACTCACGCACGCTGCTCTGGGCCAGCGGCAGGCTCTGCTCCTGCCCGCCAATCGTGATGTTCTTGGTCTGCTCCGCCACTTCACTCACGGTCGGGTGAATATGCAGGATGACATTGCCGTCCCGGTCAATCTGCGGAATCACGTCGAGCGCGATACCCGAGAAGAATGGTGTCAGGGTCACAGTCGGTGTGGTCGTCGTTGCCGTACCCGTCACCGTGGTCGTGGAAATCTCGGTGACGAAAAACTCGTCCGTGCCAACCTTGATCACGGCCTTCTGATTGTTCACCGTCGAGACACGTGGGCTGGACAGGACGTGCACATTACCCTGTGTCCCGAGCAGTTCAAGGAAGGCGGTAAAGTCATTCAGGTTCAGGGCCAGTGTGAAGATGCCGCCAAACGCCGAAACATCGGTCAGGCCGCTGCTGACCGGCGACTGGTTGATTGGGTTCAATATGCCTTGATCACCGGCAATGATCGACTGGCCGTCACTCAGCAAACTGCCGCCACCGATCTGGCTGCCGACGATGGTCTTGCCCTCACCCGGCTGCCCCAGTGCTGACCAGTTGATACCGGTACGGTAACCGTCGCTGAGTTCAACCTCGACAATCTTCGCCTCGAGAATGACCTGGCGCTCGACCACGTTCTTGGTCGTACTCAGGAAGTCGGCGACATCGCGCAGTTCCGATGGCATGGCACGCACCACGACCACACCCGACTGGGGACTGACGACAATCGTGCGACCGGCACCGTTACCGACTATCGTCCGCAGGGCCTCGGTCAGTTCACTCCAGAAATCCGCTTCGGACTCGGTCTCAACCTGGCTACCCGATAACTCCGCCAGCTGCCCGGTGGCCTGGGTGGCACTTGTTGACGAGCTGCCGTTTGTTGTCGTATCACCGCCGGTGGATTCCGCAGTTGGCTGCGAAACCTGTCCAGAGCTGACCCGCGTTTGTGACTTGCCCTTGCGCTTTACGTTCAGGTAGTTGACCTGGAATATACGCGACCGCAGGCGGCGTGGCATGACCTGAAAACCGATCTTGTTTTGCGAATATTCATAGCCGTAGACATCACGCAGCACTTCCATGACTTCCGGGATGGTCACGTTCTTCAGATTCAGGGAAATCTCACCACCAACATCCGGGTGCACGATCATGTTGTGGTGGGTCCCCTCCACCAGCCCCATAAAAAACTCACGGGCCGGGGCATTGTTTACAGCAATGTCAAAACGACGTACATCAGGCGCGCCGGCTTTTGGCACTGCAATATTGATGGGTGGCAGCAGCGCTTGTGATACTGCAGCCGGTGGTGCGGCCGACTCCGCCGGCTGGGTCGCAATGCCCTCATCAAGCGTTTTATCGATCGTTTTGTAGGCATCGTTTCTGCGGGTAGTGTCCGTCGCGCAACCGGCCAGCAGGCTCGTTGCCAGAAACACTATAACTGTATGTAAGCGGGCTGTTTTCAGCATCTTCATTATCACTTTGTTGTACGTTATTACTTCCTGACCTTTTTCATATCCGCTGGTAACAGACCAAGTCTTACCCTTTCGCTATCAGTTACCAGTGTGACACCCGTTGAATCGATTTCCAGAACACGCGCTGCGCCAATTAGGTCGCCTTGCTGCACGCTCTGGCCATTAATGATCGCAATACGGCGTCGTGGTGAAACCAGTATAGAACTGAGCACCCAGCCACTTGCTTGCGCATCCGCGTGCGCCGTGGCCCGCAACACTGCGGTCGGCGGCCGGGTGGGATCTTCAAAGGCTTGTGCGGCAGTACCACCAAGCACCATGGTCGCGAACAACAGGCTGAAAAATATATGCTGCATTAGTATCACACCCCGATCCATGCGTCACTCAGGCTCAGGGTATTAACTCTGATCACGACCGTCGCATGCGGGTAGTCTTTCACCGCGAAATCGACACTGTGCCAGAAAAATCGCTGATCCAGTGCCTCAAGTTCTTTTATATACTCGAGCGTTGACCGGTAACTGCCGCTGAATTCGATTTGCAGGGTATGCTGATACACGCCGGGCAACACGCGGGGCCGGGCCTCCTCAGTCACTTCAGCAGCCGGTTCACCTTCGCTCAGTGTTTCACCCAGTGGTTGCGGTGGCAGGGCCGCGACGCTGACCAGTTTCAGATCGGTCTTGCGTGTCAATACCTCTTCGAGCAAAACGGCCATCTGTTGCGGGTCGACGAGATCCACGGTCATGGTCTGCAGTTGCCGATCGAGTTGCGCGACCAGCTTCTCGATTGACGCAATTTCCTTGCGCACAGCAGCATCCGGGTCAGCCCCGGCGCGCTCGAGGATCTGGCGCTGCTGGTCACGTACCGTCTTCAGATTAGCCTGTTGTTTTTGCACCTGTTCACCAAGCTCTTTGGCCCGCACTTCAAGTGGTGCAAACAATGCCTGGTCCCATATAAAGTACACTACCGCTATGACGGCAATGATCATGAGACCCCGCTCACGCAGGCTCAACGTGTTGATCCACTCTTCAAACTGTTGCAGTCGCTGGCTCATACGCTAGCTGCCCTCGCCTTCGCGCGACTGCAGCACGAAATTGATCGCGGCGCGTTTTTCCGGGTCGCGTTGCATACGGAAGACCCGGAATTCGGTACCGGCAAAGGCCTCTTCGTCGGACAGCTTTTGCAAAAACTGCGGCACCAGTTCTGCGCTCAGGCTGCCGCCCTTGATGGAAACACGTTCACCGCTGCCACTAAGGTGAAAATCTGTCAGCCACATGCCCTGTACGCGACGACGCGACATTGCCTCAAGGTGCGCCGAAAAACCATCGGTATTACCCAGCGTTTGTCCACGCAAAACATTAATCAGTTTTTCCCTCGCGGATCGCTCCCTGCGTAACTTCTCCAGCCGGGCCTGTGCCTGCTGGCTCTTGCGCTGTAAGGGGTACTGGCGAGCCAGTTCGTCGATGCGTTTCAACTCGGTCTGGTATTGCGCTTGCAGTTCTGTCAGTTGTTTTTGCAGTGCATGCACATTCCAGCGTGCATAGGCGTACACGGCACTGAATACAATCGCTGTTGCAGCAAACAGAACAAGCAAGGTCCTCGCCGAGAAGCGCTTCTCCTGGCGACGGAACATTGGCTGATAAAGGTTGACCTGTTGTT
>JASFME010000053.1:0-11334 GCA_050117725.1 Granulosicoccaceae bacterium
TGTGGTGTCGATTGCACTTTTTGGAACGAAAGAACGATCGGGATCAGGGCTATCACTGCTCGCTTGTTCGTCTACAGCGGGGCTGTTTTGCGCACGGGAAGACACAGGTTCAGGCACCTCTTCCTCAAAGCGCTGATTGTTCGTGAAAATCACGAGAAAAATGGCGACCAGAATAACAAGGACAACAATGATCTTATGTCGGCTATCCATGAACAGACCTCCAGTGTGGCCTCATTCGAAATCGCGCGAACAAACCACCTCTTTGCAATTGCAGAATAACAAATTATCGTTTCCAACGTCCTCGGAATGACCTGTCAGTACCCCTGTAAAAGGTGTTTAAACCCGTGCCGCAGGGTGTGTTGTTTGTTTGGCAGGCTTTGTGATATATCAATCGTCATGGTGAAATCCTCAACCAGCACCCCCGATATGGAACATGACAATGATGATAATATTTTTTCATTGAGGTAAATCCGGCTATGGCTGCTCGCAGGCCATGCCAGCTATTCACCGGAATTGCCACGTAAACTTGTGGTTGCCTGCCTTATTTTAAGGTTTTGGATAACGCGTAGATCCAGGAGATGTGTTATGGAAGGATTCCAAACACCACATGTTGTGCGCTGGACTGCATGCGCATGCTGTTCGCGCTGTTACCACTGGCTAGCCGATCTCTTCGGGAGACACTGGTCTGCTGTACAGGTAACCCTGCACTGCATCACATCCATAGCTGCGCAGCTGTTCAAGCTGCTCGGGGGTCTCCACACCCTCGGCAACCACCTTGAGCCGTAGTGTGTGCGCCATAGCGATAATGGCGTCAACGATGGCCGCATTATCAACATCACTGATGATATCCTGTACGAAACTGCGGTCGATCTTCAATGTGTCAATGGGAAAACGCTTGAGCCGCTCTAATGACGAGTGTCCTGTACCAAAATCATCGATGGCAACATGGATGCCCAGCGACCTCAGTGCCTCAAGGAACATGCTACCGGCTTCAATATCTTCCATAATAGTGTGTTCGGTGATCTCCAGCCCCACATGGCTGGCATCCAGGTCCGCATCCTCGAGAATACGAGACAGGCTGGCCACGAAGTTCTTGTCCAGAAGCTGGCGCGCTGAAATGTTCACCATCACGCGTTGGGGCACTGTGTCACGGCCACTATCTTGCCAGGCCTTGCATTGGGCGCAGGCCGTGCGCAACACCCATTCGCCCGCTGCCTTGATCAGCCCGGAGTCCTCCAGTACCGGGATGAACTCGTCGGGAAAAACCAGGCCGCGCTCGGGGTGCTGCCAGCGCAGCAATGCTTCCACGCTGATTGTCCTGCCGCTTTCCAGATCCACGATAGGCTGGTAGTGGAGCACGAACTCTTCTTGCTCAATCGCCCGACGCAGTTCTGTCACCAGTGCCAGTCGTCGCGCCAGCCGCTCCGTCATATCTTTCGAGTAGAACTGGTAACTGTTGCGGCCCAGATCCTTGGCGTGATACATGGCCGTGTCCGCATCCTTGATCAGGTTCTCCGCATCCTGGGCATCAAGCGGGTACACACTTATGCCGATTGACGTGGTAATACTGATATCCTGCCCATTCACCTCGAAAGGACGGCTGAACAGGTTGTGCAGTTTGCCTGCAACATATGTCACGTCGTCAATCCTGTTGACACCTTCGAGGATAGCCGTGAACTCGTCGCCACCAAGCCGGGCCACGGTATCGCTCGCACGCAGGGTTTCCCCAAGCCGTCCTGCCACTGCCTTCAACAACTGATCGCCGGCCTGATGACCCAGGGTATCATTGATTGCCTTGAACTTGTCGAGATCCAGGAACAACAGCGCCACCAGTGTTCCGTTACGCTTCGCCTGGGCCAGCGTATGCTCCAGGCGATCGCGGAACAGGGCACGATTGGGTAGCCCGGTCAGTGTATCGCGTTCGGCCTGATACTGTAGCCGCTCAATCATGGCCTTGCGCTCACTAATGTCAGCAATCAAGGCCGTAAACAGGTGTTTACCTCCCATTACGGTCTCGCTGATCTTGACAGCAACGGGGACGAGACTTCCATCCTTGCGCTTTGCCTCAAACTCGCGTTCAGCACCGCCAGCCTCTGCCCAGGCGTGCCAGCGATGATGGGTGAAAATATTGTATTCCTCCTCCTTGCCGCTCTGTGGCATCAACATGGATACCTGAGCCCCTGTTGTCTCGCCAGCGCGATAACCGAACAGTGTTTCGGCTGCATTATTGAATGTCTCGATAACACCGTCTTGATCGAAGATAATGATGGCTTCACCGGCGTTATCCAGGATATTTTCCAGCCGTTCTTGACGTGTGTAGACCTGGTAACGCATTTCCCTGAAGGCCTCGGTGAGATCATTGATTTCGCTCGCTGTGGCATTCAGGGCCAACACTCCCGACTCCCCACGGGCCTCGGCTTTCAGTGCACGGGAAACATGCGCGATGGGTTCCAGGATGGACACACGAATAAAGAGATAACCTGCAGTAATAATCAGGGCAACCCCGATGACAAGCAACAGGATAAAATCCGACAACCGTGTTGCCGTGCCCGCCACCTCTGTGATGCCCTTGCTTGACGCGGCCTGCTGCAGGCTCTGCAGGCTCGTCAGGTATTTACGAATATTATCGAAGCGGGGACCAATCTTCTTTGCGAGCATGGGCAGGTCAGCACGCCATGCCTCCGATTGCATGACCACGACAACATCCTTGTGGGCTTCCAGCCATGAGGCATGCAGTCGGCGCATGTCGGCCAGTGACTCGCTTTGCTGAAAGCCCAGCTGCCCCTTCTCATCCAGCGTCGAAAACCGGTCGAGGAGTATTTGTGCAGTTTCGCCGTACTCCTCGACGTTGGCCGTGCGCGCAGCCATCGCAACTTGCTGGTCGGTGGCAAAGATGCCGAAACGATTGGCCACATAGAGCCGGAACTCCGAGGTCATCTGGCTCCAGATATGGCGGAGCTCAACGAGTAGTTCATAGATCTCTTGCTGGGCCGGTTCGGCACGCAGCTCCCTGGACTCCTCTATGGCAAGGTTGACGGCAGTAGCAAATGCCATGTTGTCGGGCAGCTGTCGCTCCAGCATGACCTGCATGGCCGGGAACCATTCAACCTCGGACAAACGAATGGTAATGAGGCGTTCCACTTCTTTGGACAAGCGCTCGCTGTCAGTGACTAGCTGGTGTCCCAGATCCTCTGCGGCCGGCGTCGTCTTGACCCAGCTGGTGCGTAGCAGCTCTAGTATGGCAATATCCAGTCGGCTCTGGGCGACCTCAATGGTTGCACGGTTAAGGTCGTCCGGTTGTATGACAAAGCGCTGCACACGTGTTTCGAAGTCGTGGACGTTTCCCAGTGCCGTGTCAATGACTGCGGCGGCCTCTTCCCGTTGCTGGATCTCCGCAATATGCGCCCTGGTGACCTGTTGCACTACAATCCGGCCAATCACCGCTATGGCTGCCAGGATCAGACACAAGCCCAGTGTGGTATACAGGTAGCGCCCGCGCAGGCTAGCGAAGCCGGGTAGAGACGGCAGTTTCAGGCGATACATCATCAACCCTTTGAAGCGGCTGGCTCGTAGCGACTTGGTGCTCTCATGATTCCCCCCAGAACTGCACAGCCACTGCCGGAACAGCAGCGTAAAAACTATACCTTGCAAAAATTATCGTCCTTCTATAATAGACTATCCAGCAGCACGCGTGAGAATAAATGCATGACCCAAGTAATCAACATGAAAGGAACAGGCCTGCCAAAATCCCAAGATGTTGATTTGGTTGGCTCACGGTGTTTAGAAAAAGACAAACCCGGCTCCCATACGCACAACTGGCTGCGTTTTCAGACTTGATATACCCTGTTGTTCAGCTGGTCAATTGAGCCGTGAACATGGATATCGATCTGGAAGGCATCACAGTCTGGCCGTTTGTGCCTGGTCGCGTTTATGGTGTCGTCCAGCATGGTCCCGTTGCAACATCCAGCGATGCCATCCTGCTCGTGACACAGGATCAGCTCAACGATATCTCCGGCTCCCCCGCGGCCATTCTCATCATCGATGCTGCGCCCTTTTCCCATGCCGTGATTCGTGCCCTCGGCCGGGGTATTCCAGTAGCCATGCTCGAGGCAGAACAGTCAACATCGCTTGCCGAGGACATGGCTATCATTCTCGATACAGAACAAGGTGTAATCTCGATCGCATCGCCGGGAACATCGTTTACAGCCCGCCGACCTGCAATGAGCACCGCGTGTGGCGTTCCCTTCATGAGCCGCGACGGCCAGCCGGTTGAACTCTGCGCCAGTGCGGGGAACATCGACAGCGCCATACGTGCAGTACAGGCAGGTGCCACGGCCATCGGGCTCCTGCGTTCCGAGTACCTGATCCCCCCGGCCGGTGTCGTCCCGGATACAGCGTTTTTTCAGCAAACCCTGGAGCAGATTATGGAAGCCGCAAGGCCGTTGCCCATGACCATCCGTCTGTTGGACTTTGTCCCCGACAAACTCCATGACTGGATACCACCGACCAGTGGCGCGAACAATATGCTGGGGATGCGCGGCACGCGCCTGTATGAAACAGCCGCGGTATACCGTGTGTTGCAGGCAGAACTACAGGCAATCGCTGCACTGTCCTCGCGCTATGCCCTGCAAGTCATGTTGCCATCAGGCAGTACACTGGCAGGTTTTCGGCACTGGCGTGACAAACTCCATGCCATGTTACCCGCCAGTGTGCCGATCGGTGTGATGCTGGAGACACCAGCAACTGCGCTCGACATCGAGCGCTGGTTGCAACAGGCCGACTTCGTCGGCATCGGTTGCAATGACATGATGCAATGCCTGTTCGGCGCCGAACGCGAATTGCCAGAAGTCAGGCATCTGCTCGATCCGTATTGCCCTTCCCTGTTCCGCTTCTTCCGCCTCATGGCCGACAACGCTGGCGAAAAACTAAAACGCATTCAGTTGTGTGGCCTGCTGCCACAGGTGCAGGGTGTATTGCCGGTATTGCTCGGGTTAGGCTACCGGCGCTTTTCCGGTGAACCGGTGCTGATACCGCCGCTGGCCGTCACTGTGAATAGCCAGACTATGCACGACTGCCAGACGCTTGCCTCACAGGTGTGTACGGCAATGGACAGCGCACAGGTTCGTCGCTTGCTGGGGGTTGCGCAGGGCACGGGCTGGGGTCTTGCTACCACAGCATAATAAGCCAGCAAGAAAATATAAAAGGAGTCGACCAGCTCCATTTTTATACTTGATACAAAACCATCTTGCCTATTCGTGGAACCCCCACACCGAACGCAACAGCTTTTCCAGGCCCTTGTATTCACGATTCCTGGCCGTCACAAAGCTCTTGCTGCGAAACCGTTCCAGAACAGGTTTGGGACCGTCCTTGCCTTCGCTGTTCACGAGCGCCTCGGCGATCTTGTCACGCGTTGCAGCATCCACGCGCTTCGAGACGGTAAATGTGCGCGGCGGCAGGGGCTGCTTGCCGGTCGAGTACAATACCCGCAGGCCCTTCGTTTTGCCCTTCTTGCTCCACTTGCCCCAGAACTTGGTCGGGATGATCGCGGCGACGCCCTTGCCTGTCTGCAGGCAGGACACGGCATCCTTGAAACTGGGTGATGAAACCAGGACAGGCTGACGTACCGGGTTATCGAACTGATCAAGCACTGACAATGTGGCCAGGTTGGGTGAATTCACCGCACAGACCTTTTTCCCAATAAGTTGCTTCATATCGGTTATCGGCCCGCCGTCCTTTACGATGGCAACAAACACGAGTTCGCCCGGCAATCTTGCCACCGGGGTATCACCAAGCTTTTTCATCCGCCAGCCAACGAAATGTGGACCGTCAAAAATAATATCGTACTCACCCTTGCGCATCTTGCTCGTATACTCGAGGAAGTTACGCGCTGGCACGAGTTTGACTTCTTTGCCGGTTGCCTTGCTCAGATAGTCGCCAAGTGGGCCATATAACTTCTCTGTTTGTTCGACAGACTGGGTTGGTGCCGTTGTAAAGATAATGGGTTCATCCGTAGCGGCATTGACGAAACCCGGTAACAGTATAAGGGCGAAGCCAATCACCCCCACTGCGCCCCTTGCCAGGGCATTAACTGGAAACTGCATTACTGATCCCTTTCCTTAAGATATATTTGTTGTTATGTGTCGCCTGCGCTCGAGGGCAGACTCGTCACCCTGCCGATAATGGCAAAATCCTATCAGCACTTAGACATACTATAATAGTATGTTTTTCAGGGTTTACCACGTGAAACAAGGGTACAGAAAATGCTGGGAGCCACCGTGTAAAACGCCTACAATAATAAGCGCCTGTAATTATAACAAATTGATTTTATTATGAATTTATTCCGTTACATCGCCGCGCCGGGCATCGCCTGCCTGCTCGCGATACTGACCGCCTGCGACGATCAGCCGCCTGTCGCCGGTACGCAGCAAAAGGCGCGCCCGACACAACTCGTGGAGGCCGGCACGGTCAGCCAGCAATCCCTCGCGCCCGATAGCCGTCTGAGCGGCACCCTGCAGGCTTACAGTACAGTCCGGATCTTCAACCAGGAAGAGGGCGCGATTACCACAATCGCGGTGCATGAAGGTGATCCTGTCAAGCAGGGCAATATCATCCTGCGCATGGATGACAAGTTGTTGCAGGCCGAACTGAACAAGGCTATCGCCACACGCAAACAGGCCGCGCAGGATGTCAGCCGCCTGACCCGGCTGCGCAAGCGCAAACTCATTGCCGAAGAAGAGATGCTGCGCGCCACTACGGCACTGGATGTCGCAAAGGCCGAGGAATTATCACTCGCCACCCGACTCGGCTATAGCCGTATCCATGCGCCGATCAATGGCCTGATCAGTAAGCGTCTTGTCGAACCCGGCGATGTCGTGCCGAAATACACCCACCTGTTGACCATTATCGATACGAGCAAATTGCTCACCGAGGTCGCCGTATCAGAATTACTCATGCCCGGCTTGCAGATTGATGACCCGGTTGAAATTCAAATCGATGCTCTCGGCAAGCAAACCTTTATGGGACGCATCCTGCGCATCCACCCGGCACTGGATGCCGCCACGCGGCGCGGCAAGATCGAGGTGATCCTCGATGATCCGCCTGTTGACGCACAGCCTGGCCAGTTATGCCGTGTCAGCTTGCGCGGCAAGCTGCGGCAACGCAACACGATCCCGTATAACGCCTTGCGCCGCGATAACGAGGGCGAGTTTGTATATGTCATTGACGCTGATAGCAGGGCGCAACGGCGTGCCGTGCAAACCGGCTTACGCTTTACTGACCGGGTCGAGGTCCTGCACGGCCTTGCCGAAAATGAGCGCGTCATCGTGCGCGGCTTTCTCGGTCTGAAGCCGGGCAAAAAAGTACGTACCGCAGCGCAACAGGCTGCAAACAAACCTGGCGCATCGCACAACACCGATGATTGAGTATGCAATTCTCCCCGCATAATATGCGTTTCCGTAGTGGCGGGCTAGCCACCTGGTCAATTCACCACCCGATCGGCGTGGTCATGATTGCACTGGCCGTGGTCGTACTCGGTGGCTTCGCGCTGGAACGGCTGGCGATTAACCTGTTACCCCACCTTATCTATCCGGAAGTACGCGTACGCATTATTGATCCCGGCGTGCCGGCAACCGTCATGGAAGACCGCATCACGCGCCAGCTCGAAGAGCAGCTGGCCATCACCGAGGATGCGATCAGTGTACAATCGCGTACCTCGGAGGGCCGCAGTTCGGTCGACCTGTCGTTCGAGTACGGCAAGGACATCGATATTGCCCTGCGGGATGCAAGCACGCGCCTGGACCGGGCGAAACGCTTTCTGCCCACTACCATCGACCCGCCCGTGATTTACAAGCGCGATCCATCACAGATCCCGGTTGCAGAATACGTGATCAGTTCAACCAGCATGAACCCGGTCGAACTGCGCGACTGGGTGGATAATACGTTTTCCAAGTGGTTCCTCAATCTGCCCGGAGTGGCCGCCGTTGAAGTCGGCGGCGGTCTGGTACGCGAAGTTCATATACTGCCTGATCAAACCCGGCTGGCCGGCCTCGGTCTGAGCATGGACGATGTCATCAGCGCCCTGAAAAAAGGCAACACCGAGGTACCGGCCGGTCGCCTGTATATGCAGCGCCAGGAATTTGCCAGCCGCACCGCGGGGCGCTTTACCCGCGTTGAAGATATCGCCAATCTGCCACTCGTGCTGCAATCCGGCGACATCGTGCGCCTGCACGAAGTTGCCGAGGTCATCGACAGCCATGAAGATGAACGTCTCATGGTACGTTACAACGATGTAGCCGGCGTCAAAATCTCTGTCCAGAAACAGCCGACGGCGAATACGGTTGCTGTCATGGATGCCGTCGTCGACCAGTTGCACTGGCTCGAACAGGAGAACCTGCTGCCCGCCGGCACTCAGATCGACATCACCTCGGATCAATCTGTCTATGTCCGTAACGCCCTGCGTAATGCCTCGACCGCAGCGATCAGTGGCGGCCTGCTGGCGATGCTGGTCGTATACCTGTTTCTCGGCAATCTGAAGCATACCCTGATCATTGGCAGCGCGATCCCGATTGCGATCATGGTGACCTTCGCGATCATGAGCATTGGTGGGCTGAGCCTGAACATCATGACCCTGGGTGGCCTGGCACTGGGCATCGGTATGCTGGTAGACAACACGATCGTCATGCTCGAGAACATCTCGCGTCATCAGCAGATGGATAATACGGATCGCGATACCTCGGCGATTACTGCCGCCACCGAGGTTAACAGCGCGATCGTTGCCTCCACCTCAACCAACCTCGCGGCCGTATTGCCGTTCCTGTTTATCGGCGGGCTGGTTGGTCTGCTGTTCCGTGAACTGATCTTTACCATCTCGGCCGCCATTGTCGCATCCATGATAGTCGCCCTGACCCTCGTGCCGGCACTCGCCGCGCGTGCACCTGTAACCGGCGTGCATGCCATACGGATTCGCATTGACAATATCGTCAACTGGCTACGCCGACACTATGCCAGGGCCATTCAGCAAATTCTGACGCATGCCAGTCTGCGCAACCTTCTTGTGGCAGCGTTTATTGCCGCTCTGGCCTTCAGTGGTGCGAGTATTTATTTCAAGGCGCAGAAACAGGCATTCCTGCCGACGCTCGATGATGGCCGGGTACGTGTCAGTATCAGTGCCGACCCGGGCATCTCCTTGTCTGAAATGGAACAGGCAGTACGCAAAATCGAAGGCCTGTTGAGCGATGATGAAGACGTCGAAGGCGTGTTCACCATTGTCGGTGGCCGGATCTTTGGCCGTTCCGAGTACGAGGCCAGTAATCAGAGCACGCTGACTGTGCAGCTTGTCTCACGAAACCAGCGCGAAGCAGGTATTAATGACTGGATCAAGGCCAGCAGTGGCAAAATCCGGAAACTGAACCTGGCCGGCTTCCGCGTCCGTATGCGCGCCTATGGTATCCGCGGCATACGCCTGGGCAGGGGTGATGATGATCTGAATATCCGTGTGCAGGGACCGGAACTTGCAACACTGGAGGAGATTGGTGACGAGATCCTGAACCGTTTACGTGGTACCACTGGCCTGGTTAACCTGAAACACTCATCGGAAGAAATCCGTCAGGAGATATCGATCGTCGTCGATCGCATTCGTGCCGCCAGTCTTGGTCTTGATGTCGAGACCGTCGGTCGCGCGATGCGGCTCGCGCTGGAAGGTGAAGTCGTGACTGACTTTATCGATAACGATCGCAGTTACGATGTGCGCCTGCGCCTGCCACGTACCGAAACCGGCAGCCCCGATGCGCTCGGTAATATCCGCTTGTTTGCCGCCGACAAGCAGAGGCCGGCCGTATACCTGCGCGATGTTGCCAGCGTTCAATTGATCCCGACGCCGGCGCAGATACTGCGCGACCGGCAGCAACGCATCGTCGAGATCAGCGCCACCATCAGTGGCGCCACCACGGGTGAGGTCTATGCCGAAGTCAACAGGCGCCTCGCCGATCTGGCACTGCCGGAGGGATATACCTGGTACGATGCCGGCTCGTTGCAAAGCCTGCAGGAAGGCAAGCGTATATTCACTGTATTACTTGCACTCGCGCTGTTCCTCGTGTTCGTGGTCATGGCCGTGCAATATGAATCCCTGCTCAACCCGCTCGTCATCCTGCTCAGTATCCCGTTTGCCATCATCGGGGTCGCGCTTGGCCTGCAGGTCATTGGCTTGCCGATCTCGATGCCGGTCTGGCTCGGCCTGATCATGCTCGCCGGCATTGTCGTGAACAATGCAATCGTACTGGTTGAATATATCGAGCTCCTGCGCAGTGAAGGCAAGGCCATGCTGGAAGCCATCTACGAGGCCGCCCGCCTGCGCCTGCGCCCTATCCTCATGACCACGCTGACCACCGTGGTCGGCATGTTGCCGCTGGCACTGAATCTCGGCGAAGGCGCCGAGATGTTACAGCCGCTCGCAGTAACTATTGTTGCCGGACTGAGTTTCTCACTGCTGGTCAGCCTGTTTATCGTTCCGGTTATTTACGCGACATTACATGGTCGCGAAGTCAGGGCTGCATGAGCAACACCTGCATATGACTGGCAAACCAGAACGGTTCTTCGGTCAATAATCCGCTCCCTGCAGCAAGCACCTCACGCGCCTGCCTGTGCAAGGCGTGCTCTTTGTCGAACAGCCGCAGGGTTTCGCCGATTAACACGGCCGAGGCTGACGGCAACGGCGAATCGGCGAGCAAGACCTCGCCCTCGGCCAACGCCAACAGGCTATGCTGCTTGCGTCGAAAGCCGTAATCATTGAAAAACTGCTGCCAGGCCTGCTCGACGAGCGTCATCGCCAGCTGCCGATCGGCCTGTTCACCACTGAGTTCACTCCAGTGGCGCAACGCCTCGGCCATATAGGCATAGTCCGCCAGCGTCACTGCCCCCAGTGGCGCGCCCTTTTCGGTACGGGCGCGATACAACTGTTTACCGTCCCACAGTGTATTGACGAGATAATCACGGATCTGTTTTGCCGTCTGTCGCCATGTTTCACTGTCACCGAGACGGGCCGCCTCGACGAATGCGGTCAGGGCCAGGGCATTCCAGGCCGCGAGGCGTTTGTCATCACGCGGTACCCGGCGCTTCTCCTGCAACCTGCGCAGGCTGGCGTAAATTCGTGCCCGCTGTTGCTGTAGTTGTTTGACAGGTACACCCCGTGCTGCCGCCATGTCCGCTAATGGCACTGCCGCCATGGCCAAATATCCGTCGTCCGTGACCGGACCACTGACCATCGCCCAGTGCTCGCGCACAAAGGCATAGTCGTCCGCTGACAGCTGCGCTTTCAGTTGATCATCCTGCCACAGGTAA
>JASFME010000054.1:0-11317 GCA_050117725.1 Granulosicoccaceae bacterium
GGTAGCCTTGCGACCAATTATGAAGATATTAGCCTCGTGCCGGATCAGGCACCCTATTACTCCCTGGCTTCCAGTGTCGTTGAGAGCGATGCGATCAGGTCACTGGGCGCCAGCGATCTGGACGCAATCTTGCAGCGACTCGCCGAGCAGGCCGCACATCGCCATCACCACCTGGCCAAGAACAATGAGAAAACCAAGCTGAAGATCAAGAACCATTAATCGTTCTTGCTTTCCCGGTACAAACAAAGGGTCTGTCTTGGCAGGCCCTTTTTTCTTGTCAGGCAATCGTCACTTGATCTGACAGGTAAACATCCTGAATTGCATGCAATAGCGTGACCCCGTCCTGCATCGGTTTCTGGAAAGCCTTGCGGCCGGATATGAGGCCCATACCACCGGCGCGCTTGTTGATGACCGCGGTACGCACGGCCTGTTGCAGGTCGTTTTTCCCGGAGGCGCCACCGGAGTTGATCATGCCGGTCCTTCCCATGTAACAGCATGCCACCTGGTAACGCACCAGGTCGATGGGGTGTTCAGTGGTCAGTTCGTCATACACCTTCGGGCTGGTCTTGCCAAAGTCAATTGCTGTGAAGCCACCATTATTCTGCGCCTGTTTCTGCTTGATGATATCGGCATCGATGGTCGCCGCAAGGTGATTGGCCTGGCCGGTCAAATCCGCAGCGACGTGATAATCCGTTCCCTCTTTTTTGAAGGCACTGTTGCGCAGGTAGGCCCATAATACGGTCACCATGCCCAGTTCGTGTGCATGTTCAAAGGCCTCGCTGATTTCCTGGATCTGGCGGCGCGACTCGGCCGAACCGTAATAGACCGTAGCCCCGACCGCCGCGGCCCCCATATCAAAGGCCTGGTCGACACTGGCAAACAGTGTCTGGTCATAGATATTCGGGTAGGTGAGTAATTCGTTGTGGTTAATCTTCACGATAAACGGGATCTTGTGTGCATAGTCGCGCGCCACGGCATTGAGTACACCAAGTGTCGAGGCCACGCCGTTACAACCGCCTTCAATGGCCAGTTCGAGGATGTTCTTCGGATCAAAGTAGGCCGGGTTGGGGGCAAACGAGGCACCGGCAGAATGTTCTACACCCTGATCGACGGGCAGTAATGACAGGTAGCCGGTGCCCGCAAGACGGCCATGGTTATAGAATGCGTTGAGATTGCGTAACACAGCCGGCTTGCGGTTTTTCCTGGAGACGACCCGGTCGATGTAATCGGGGCCCGGCAGGGACAAACCCTGGCTGGGGATCCCGCTACAGCTGTGGGTCAACAGGTCTTCAGCTTCAGGACCAAGAAGTTGTTGTATATCTGTCATGGTATCCTCCATCTTTCCCTTGAATTGTGCATGAGGCAGGTGACATTTCTATGATATTTCAGCGCATTTTTTCAGTCTAATCCAAAAAACCAATCCCGTGGGGAAATGTTAGCAATATTCATGACCCCGACTCACGGGCTTGCCCGGCCATGACCTTTGCGATTATGGTGATGATATTCCTCTTTCCAGGCAGGTGATGTATGCACCTTGATTCGTTCCTGGCCTCAGCCCTGTTGGTGCTTATCGCGACATCGATAGCCGTGGCCCTGTTCAAACGCCTCGGCCTGGGCTCAGTGCTGGGCCTGCTTGTGGCCGGTATTATCGTCGGCCCGTATTCACCCGGCCCATATGTGACGACACACGTCGAAGACGTCAGGAATTTCACCGAACTTGGCGTGGTATTACTGCTGTTTCTGATCGGCCTGGAGATACAGCCGAAACGCCTGTGGGCCATGCGGCGCGAGGTATTGGGGCTGGGTTTACTGCAAATTATTGCGTCAGGTCTGGTACTTGGCCTGTATTTTTCGTTTTTTCAGTCCTCCTGGCAAACCGCAATACTCATCGGTTTTATCTTTGCCCTGTCTTCCACGGCATTTGTCCTGCAGCTATTACAGGAACGTGGCGAAATTGCCAGCAGGCACGGTTCAACCGCGTTTTCCATCCTGCTCATGCAGGATATCGCGATTGTGCCGATACTGGCTGTCGTGCCACTGCTGTCAGACAGCGGGGGACTGCCATCCGATATTTCCATGTGGCTCCAGGCCGGGATCATTATCGGTATGCTCGTGTTGTTAATCGGCTTTGGCCGATATGTCATCCCGGCTGTATTGCATCTTCTTGCCCATCATCGCAACAAGGAAGGTTTCCTGCTGGTCGTGATGCTGGCAGTCTTTTTCTCGGCATGGGCCATGCATTTATCCGGCGCATCGATGGCACTGGGCGCCTTCGTTATGGGCATGGCACTCTCGGGCAGCCGTTACCGCTTGCAGATCCAGGCAGCGATTGAACCTTTCAAAGGCCTGTTCATGGCGCTGTTTTTCGTCGCGGTCGGTATGTCGATTGATATCGGTACCTTGTCGGGCCGTATGGCGGAACTGGCCCAGCATACGGTCGTGATTGTAGTACTGAAGGTGATTGTGTTGTTTGTGCTGGCCATGATGTTTGGCATCGCACGGCATATTGCCGCGCGGGTCGCCTTGTTGCTTTCGCAGGGTGGCGAATTCGGTTTTGTTATTTTTGCCTCGGCCAGGGAACTGAATGTTATTGATGAGACGACTTTTATTTATGCAATTGGCATTATCTCGGTCACGATGTTGATCACGCCGTTGCTGGATCGCCTCGGTGAACGTATCGAAAGCCGTGCCAGGGCAAAAGAAATATCGCATGAAGCATTACAGATCCCTGCCGAGCATGCGCAGAAGCAGAAAGTGATTATTGCCGGTTACGGCCGTGTCGGTCATACCGTGGCAATGCTGTTACAGACCAGTGATGTACCTTTCGTGGCCATTGACGCTGACCCTGCCCGCGTCGAGCAGGCAAACAATGACGGCGTGCCGGTGTTTTATGGGGATGTCAGTGACCCGGAGATCCTGACCGGTGCCGGTGTGGAGAATGCAATACTGGTTGTACTGACGATTGATAACAGCGATATGGCAGAACGGGCAGTTTCCCATATCCGGGCACTGTCGCCGAATGTGAGGATTATTTCCCGTGCCCGTGATCTGGAGGCATGTGGCCGACTTCTCGCAGCCGGTGTGTCACAGGCTTACCCCGAGGCACTTGAGAGCAGTATGCGCCTTGGAGGTATGGCGCTGGAAATGCTCAATATTCCTTCTGAAAACGTCGACATGTTGATGCAGGGAGTGCGTTCCACCAACTATGAACTGGTCGCCGAAGAAGCAGAAGAAGAAGCAGAGAAATAACGAAAAGAATGGTACCGGGGGCCGGACTCGAACCGGCACAGTGTTGCCACCGGGGGATTTTGAATCCCCTGCGTCTACCAATTTCGCCACCCCGGCAAATTGGAAGGCGTAGTGTAGCGGATTTTGCGTGGTTCTCAATGCCTGAATGGCCGGCAGGGCCCGATAATTGTCTTCATCTGCTAGAATCGCGCCCCATGCGCCGCACAGATTTCGATTTCGAACTGCCCGAACGCCTCATAGCGCAGGCACCGTTGCCCGACCGCGCCGCAAGCCGCCTGCTTGTGCTGGAGGGCGATACGGGGGCGCTCGCTGATCGGCAATTCAGCGATCTGCCGTCGCTGTTGCGGCCTGACGACCTGCTCGTGTTCAACAACACGCGCGTGATACCGGCGCGCCTGTTCGGCCATAAGCAGACCGGTGGCAGGGTCGAGGTGCTGGTCGAACGCGTGCTCGATGATCAGACCGTGCTCGCCCATGTTCGCGCCAGCAAGTCACCGAAGCCCGGCAGCATTATCGAACTAGAGGGTGGCTTCAGTGTGGTCATGCGTGGCCGGCAGGGGGAGTTGTTTGAACTGGTTTTGCAGGACAGCGAACGGCCATTCCTGGAGCTGCTCGAACAGCATGGCCGCATGCCGTTGCCGCCGTATATCGAACGCGAGGCCGGCGAGGCCGATGCCGAGCGTTACCAGACCGTGTATGCGAAAACCACCGGTGCGGTCGCGGCGCCGACCGCCGGCCTGCATTTCGATGCCGCGATGCTGGCGCGGCTCGATGCCATGGGTATCCGGCGTTGCGAGGTGACACTGCATGTCGGCGCCGGCACCTTTCAGCCCGTGCGCGCCGATGAACTCAAGGATCACCATATGCACAGCGAGTGGCTCGAGGTCAGCGACGACGTCGTGAACGCCGTGCATGAATGCCGGGCACGGGGCGGCCGGGTCGTGGCCGTGGGTACCACGAGTGTACGTGCGCTCGAGGCGGCCGCGCGGGAAGGGGAACTCGCGCCGTACCGCGGCGAGACGGATATCTTTATCTATCCCGGCTACCGCTTTAAGGTCGTCGATGCGATGCTGACCAATTTCCACTTGCCCGAATCAACACTTATCATGCTGGTCAGCGCATTTGCCGGCCGCGAGCACGTACTGGCGGCCTATCGGCATGCGGTCGAACATGAATACCGGTTTTTCAGTTACGGTGACGCGATGTTCGTTACCAGACGGAAATAGTCAAACATGGAAAATCTAACGCAAAAACGCAAAGACGCGGAGTTCGCAAAGCAACAATAATTATGTATTGCCTTTGCGTCCTTCGCGCCTCTGCGCCTTTGTGTTGGGTTCTTAAATTTATATGACAATGAAATTTGATTTGATTAAAACAGACGGTGCGGCGCGGCGCGGGCAACTGGGCTTTGCGCGCGGCACGGTGCAAACCCCGGCATTCATGCCGGTCGGCACCTATGGCACGGTCAAGGCGATGACACCGGAAGAACTGCGTGAGGTCGGTGCCGAAATCATTCTCGGCAATACCTTCCATCTCATGTTGCGGCCCGGCACGGAGATCATCAGCAAGCACGGCGACCTGCATGACTTCATGCAATGGTCCGGGCCGATCCTGACCGATTCGGGCGGTTTCCAGGTGTGGAGCCTCGGCAAACTGCGCAAGATCACGGAACAGGGTGTGCATTTCCAGTCTCCCGTCGATGGCCGCAAGGTATTCATGGGACCGGAGGAATCGATGGCCGTGCAGCATGCACTCGGCTCTGACATCGTCATGATCTTCGATGAATGCACGCCGTACCCGGCCACCGAGGACGAGGCGCGGGCCTCGATGGAACTATCGCTGCGCTGGGCGGCACGCAGCAAGCAGGCGCACGCGGATAATCCATCGGCCCTGTTCGGCATCGTGCAGGGGGGCATGTACCCGCATTTGCGTACAGAGTCGCTGCAGGGTCTCATCGACATCGGTTTTGACGGCTATGCGCTGGGCGGCCTGTCGGTCGGCGAGCCGAAGGAGGAAATGCTTGCCGTGCTCGAACACACCGCACCGCAATTGCCGGCCGGACGGCCGCGCTACCTCATGGGCGTGGGCACGCCGCTCGATATCGTCGAGGGTGTGTGTCGTGGTGTCGACATGTTCGATTGCGTCATGCCGACCCGCAATGCCCGCAATGGCCACCTGTTCACGAGCGAGGGCATCATCAAGATCCGCAATGCACGCTTCAGGGATGATACCGGGCCACTCGACCCGGTCTGCGACTGCTATACCTGTCGCCACTACAGCCGTGCCTACCTGCACCATCTCGAACGGGCCAACGAGATCCTCGGTGCGCGGCTTAATACAATTCATAATCTCTATTATTATCAACAACTCATGCGCGATCTGCGCACCGCGATCGAGGCCGGGGAACTGGTGAAGTTTGCCACGGATTTCCGCAACCGGCACGCACAGGTGCAGCCGGCTGTGTCATAATAGGCACCCGAGCAGGGTCAATAACATCTATATATAAGGAAAAGGGTTAATCCATGAGCTTTTTTATTTCCGACGCAATGGCAGAAGGTGCCGCGGCTGGTGCAGAGGGCGGCAGCCCGATAGGCAGCCTGTTTTTCATGCTGGTGATCTTCGCCGTATTCTATTTCATGCTGATCCGGCCGCAGGCCAAACGCGCCAAGGAACACAAGAAAATGACCGAAGGCCTGCAAAAGGGCGACGAGGTCATCACCAATGGTGGTGTGCTGGGCAAGATCACCGGTATTGCTGACGATTACCTGACGGTGCAGATCGCTGATAACGTGGAAGTGAAGCTGCAGCGCGGTGCGATTGCCACCTTGTTACCCAAAGGTACGGTCAAGGAAAGCAGCAAGGGCTGATAGACATAACAATAACCTGACCGGGGCCACGCAAGGCCCCGGCATGCGTTTAACAACTCATCACAACGTTTAATAAACAATAATGCCATGAACAAGTACCCACTCTGGAAATATCTGCTCATTCTTGTTGTGCTCGCGATCGGCACATTGTATGCCATACCGAACATCTACCCGGAACAACCGGCGGTGCAGGTATCTTCGACAGCCAGTGATATCAAGCTTACGGATGACACGCTTGAGCGGGTCAAGGGGGTACTGGCGGATGCCGGGATCGAGACGACGGCTATCGGCATGGATGAGCAGCGCATTATTGCCCGCTTTACCGACACTGAAATCCAGCTCAAGGCACGCGACCTGCTCAAGGATGAACTGGGACGGGCCTATGCCGTGGCCCTGAACCTTGTGGCCACGACCCCCGACTGGTTGCGCGCCCTGAATGCCTTGCCCATGTATCTCGGCCTCGACCTGCGCGGGGGTGTGTACTTCCTCATGGAAGTTGACATGGATGCCGCAGTGCGCCTGGCCGAAGAACGGTATGTGAGTGATATCCGTTCGACGCTGCGTGATGAGAAGATCCGTTACCTGACCGTGAATCGCAGGAGTGCCACGGAAGAACGCCCAACAAGCGGTGTCGAGATCAAATTCCGCGATGCACAAACACGTGATGAGGGCATGGCATTGCTCAAGACCGAATTGCGCGCGCTCGATTACGCACCGAGCGAGCGCGATGGTGCATTCTATATATTCGCGGCCATGACGCTCGATGAACTGCGTGAAACGAAGCGCTTTGCCCTGCAGCAAAACCTCGCGACCCTGCGGAACCGGGTCAATGAACTCGGCGTCGCCGAGCCGATTATCCAGCAGCAGGGTGAAGAACGCATTGTGGTGCAGCTGCCGGGTGTCCAGGACCCCGTGTTTGCCCGCGACATTCTCGGTGCCACCGCAACACTCGAATACCATGCCCAGGATTACGAGGGTGATGTGCAGGCCGCCCTGCAGGGGCGTGTGCCGCCCGGTTCGCGCCTGTACTACGAGCGTAACGGCCGCCCGGTGCTACTGAAGAAACGCATCATCGTCACGGGTGATCAGATCACCAACGCTGCTTCGGGTATCGATACACGCAGCGGCAGCCCGATGGTGTCGGTGACACTCGATGATGCCGGCGCACGTCGCATGCTCAAGTTCACCAGGGAAAACGTCGGCAAGCCGATGGCAGTCGTGTATATCGAAACCAAGACCGTGACGAAGAATGTCGATGGCAAGGAAGTCCGCACGCGGCAGAAGATCGAGGAAGTCATCAGTATTGCCAATGTGCTTGAACCGTTCGGCAAGCGTTTCCAGACGACCGGTCTCGATTCGCCGGCGGAAGCGCGCCAGCTGTCACTGTTGCTGCGCGCCGGTTCACTTGCCGCCCCGGTGGACATCGTAGAAGAGCGCACGATCGGCCCGTCACTGGGTAAGGACAACATCGACCAGGGTACACGTTCGGTGATCTTCGGCTTTATTTTCGTGCTCGCCTTCATGGCGTTCTGGTACCGTGGCTTTGGACTCGTCGCGAACACCGCGTTGCTCGTCAACCTCGTATTGATCGTCGCTGTTTTGTCGATGTTGCAGGCGACCCTGACGCTGCCGGGTATTGCCGGTATTGTGCTGACAGTGGGCATGGCCGTCGACGCGAACGTTCTGATCTTCGAGCGTATCCGTGAGGAGTTGCGGATTGGCAATACACCACAGGCAAGTATCAGCGCCGGTTACGCCAAGGCCCTGTCAACGATCTCCGACGCGAACATTACCACGCTGATCGCGGCAATCGTGTTGTTTACCTTTGGTACGGGACCGGTCAAGGGCTTCGCCATAACCCTGTCGATTGGTATTGTGACTTCGATGTTCACCGCCATCATGGGTACACGGGCCATCGTTAACCTGGCCTGGGGCAGTCGCCGCCTGAAGGGTCTGTCGATCGGTGTGTCACTTGTCAAGAAGATCTCGCAATGGAAGTTCATGCAGTGGCGGAAACTGACCATTGTGATCTCCGCCATCCTCATGCTCGTATCGATCGGTTCACTGGCCACGCGCGGCCTGAACTTCGGTGTCGACTTTACCGGCGGTACCGTGATCGAGGCGGGTTATGAAGGCCCGGTCGAACTGGCGCCGGTGCGTGAGGCACTGGCCAGCGCCGGTTTCAGGGATGCGCAGGTTCAGCATTTTGGCACGGCCAGGGACGTTTTGATCCGGATCGCCCCGCGTGAAGGTGTCAGTAGTGTCGACCTCAGCGCGCAGATCATGGACACATTAACGGCAGCCTACAGTGGCACGGTGGAACGTCGCCGCGTGGAATCGGTGGGCCCGCAGGTCGGTGAAGAACTCACCGAGCAGGGTGGCCTGGCGATGATCTATGCACTGGGCTTTATTCTCGTGTATGTCGCGTTACGGTTTGAAAAACGTTTCGCGGTCGGTTCGGTCGCAGCGCTTGTTCATGACGTTGTGATCGTGCTTGGTTTCTTCTCGCTGTTGCAGCTGGAGTTCGATCTGACCGTGCTCGCGGCAATTCTCGCGGTGATCGGTTACTCGCTGAACGACACGATCGTTGTATTCGACCGTATCCGCGAAAACTTCCTCAAGCTGCGCAAGAAAAGCTCGGTGGATGTGGTCAATATATCCATCAACGAAACCCTGTCACGTACGATGATCACATCGCTGACGACATTGCTCGTGCTTGTCGCGCTGTTCGTGATTGGTGGCGAGTTGATCCATAACTTCGCAATTGCCCTGATCGTCGGTATTTTTGTCGGTACCTATTCATCGATCTATGTTGCCAGTTCGGCGGCACTGGCGCTGGGTATCAGCAAGACCGACCTGATGCCGGTTGAAAAGGAAGGCGTTGACGAACTGCCCTGACAATAGTTTGCAGTTATCAGTTTGCAGTCGTCAGAAAAGTGAAACCAGCTTTTTCTGCAAACTGTGAACTGCTGACTGTTTGTCGGGACTAGCGCTTTAATGCCGGGGTCAGGTGAGGACGCAGCGTGGTCAGCAGGGTCTTGAACAGCTTCGGGTTGGCGGTAACGACGTTCCCGGTCTGCATGAAGTCATGCCCGCCGGAGAAATCACCGACCAGCCCGCCGGCCTCCTGGATCATCAACACGCCGGCAGCCATGTCCCATTCCTTCAGGCCGATTTCCCAGAAACCGTCGAGACGACCGGCGGCCACATAGGCAAGATCGAGCGAGGCCGCGCCGGCACGACGGATGCCGCTCGTATCCGGGAAGATGGCACGGAACATGTTCAGGTAGGCATCGAGGTGTTGCTGATGACGGAAGGGAAAGCCTGTGCCGATCAGCGCCCCTTCCAGGCTGCGCGTAGCGGTGACGCGCAAACGGCGGTTGTTTAGTTGCGCACCATTGCCACGCGAGGCCGTAAACAGCTCCTGGCGGGTCGGATCGTAGATAACGCTCTGGTACAGGCGGCCTTTTTCGCGCAATGCGATGGATACTGCGAATTGCGGGAAGCCGTGCAGGAAATTGGTGGTGCCGTCGAGCGGATCGATCACCCACTCGTACTGGTTGCCGGAGGTCTTGCCGGATTCCTCGGCAAGAATGGCGTGGTCCGGATAGGCCTTGTGAATCGTCTCGATGATCGCATCCTCGGCCATACGATCGACCTCACTGACGAAGTCATTGCGTGCCTTGTTGGTGATCTTGAGGGTGTCGATCCGGTCGGTGTAGCGCATGATCAGGTCACCTGCCTTGCGCGCAGCACTGACCGCGATGTTAAGCATCGGGTGCATAAGACGTATCCGGTTAAGGCGCTTTTATTTGGCTCATGCCAGGCAAAGCGCCCATGTTAAAAAGAGCGAAAAAAAGTGTGCGAAGTGTAGCCGCGCAGGCCGTCCGGCACAAGAGACATGAGCCAAATACAGGTATTTCGGGTATGCTGCCGCGCATGCTCGACAGAATCCGGATCGTCCTCGTGGAAACCTCGCACCCTGGTAATATCGGGGCGGCGGCGCGCGCCCTCAAGAACATGGGTCTGCGCCGGCTCGAGCTGGTGCGGCCGGCGCAGTTCCCGGACCCGGAAGCCTTCGCGCGGGCCTCGGGGGCCGCGGATATCCTCGAGGCCGCGGGTGTGCATGACTCCCTCGATGCGGCCCTGCAGGGTTGTAGCCTCGTATATGGTGCGAGTGCCCGGTTGCGCAGCCTGCCGTGGCCACAGGTGACACCGCGCGAGTGTGCCGCCGGCGTGCGCGAGGCCCGCGCCGAGGTGGCGCTCGTGTTTGGCCGGGAGCGCACCGGCCTGACCAATGCCGAACTCGAACGTTGCGATCGGCTCGTGCATATTCCCTGTAATCCCGACTACAGCTCGCTGAACGTCGCAGCCGCGGTGCAGGTATTGTGTTACGAAATGCGCATGGCCACACAAGGGCAGGAAGTCGTCACGGCGCAGGTCGGTGACAGCCCGCTGGCGACCCGCGAAGACCTCGAGGGGCTGTACCGGCATCTCGAGGAGACCCTGATCGCGATTGATTTTCTTGACCCGGCCAGCCCGCGCCAATTGATGCGCCGTCTGCGGCGCCTGTTCAATCGCGCCGGGCTGGAACAGACCGAGCTGAATATCCTGCGTGGCATCCTCAAGGCCGTGAAAAAACAGGTGAAAACCTGATTTTCCATTGCTATCTCCGTTACAATACGGTTCTCTTGCCAGGCAAAAACAAGACACCAACCCATGTTTAGCAGACTTCGAGAAGACATCCGTTGTGTATTCGACCGCGACCCGGCAGCGCGCAATGCCTTTGAGGTGTTGACGACCTACCCGGGTCTGCACGCATTGCTCCTGCATCGTCTGTCGCACCGGCTCTGGCACTGGCGGCTGAAATGGCTGGCGCGCTGGCTGGCCGGCTTCGCTCGCTGGTGGACGGGGGTTGAAATTCACCCGGCGGCGCGTATCGGACGACGCTTTTTCATCGATCACGGGATGGGCGTGGTAGTCGGTGAAACGGCTGAAATCGGTGATGACTGCACGCTGTATCATGGTGTTACGCTTGGCGGCACGAGCTGGAAGAAGGGCAAACGTCACCCGACGCTCGGCAACGATGTCGTGGTCGGGGCCGGCGCCAAGGTGCTTGGTCCGATCACTCTTGGTGATGGGGCGCGGGTCGGCTCGAATGCCGTGGTGGTCAAGGGTGTTCCGGCGGGTGCCACCGTGGT
>JASFME010000055.1:0-11301 GCA_050117725.1 Granulosicoccaceae bacterium
TGCAGGCATCGGGTAAAGAGCTAGAATTAATGTTGTCATCATGTTGTTCGCCGGCCACAAGGAACATGTTATGAACAAATACCTGTTGTATGTGCTTACGCTAGCGAGCGTGCTGTTTTACTTGCCGGTGGTGCAGGCTGCGCCGGATGCGCATGACCCGGCCACGATCGCCGAGGGCGGACGGCTGTATGACAAGTGGTGGGAGGAATACGACCTGCGGGAACCTGCCACGACGCACCCGGCCTATCCTTCTTCGGGCAACAAGCAGGGGGCTGCCACCTGGCGTTGCAAGGAGTGCCACGGCTGGGACTACAAGGGCGCAGCAGGCGCTTATGCGCAGGGCAGTCACTACACCGGTATCCGGGGCATCAGACGTTCCACGGGACGTAACACTGACAGGATTTTCGCGATCCTGAAAAACGCCACTCATCAATACGACACGGTCATGCTCGATTACGGTCTTCAGCGGTTGGCAGTTTTTATCGCCAATGGTCAACTCGACATGGACAAACACATCGATCGTAACAGCAAACGTGCACAGGGCAACGCGGACAATGGCAAGCCGATTTTCAGGAAATGGTGCAAGGAGTGCCACGGCCGTGATGGTCGCGAAATCAACTTCAAGGATGATAATGGTCCCGAGTATATCGGTACGGTGGCGCAGAGAAACCCGTGGGAGGCATTACACAAGTTGCGCAACGGCCAGCCGGGCGGTTTCGTCATGGGGGATCCGATGCCGCATATGAATAACAAGCTCAGCATACAGGAGCAGATCGACCTGCTCGCCTACCTGCAAACCCTGCCGGTAAAGTAGGGCGCGTAATCAACTATCTGTTTCATCGGGTAATGGTGTAATGGTATGCGACAGTGAATATCTGGCCTGGGTTCTGTGAGCTACAGTATGAATCCACTACGCATTGTAAAAATCATCCTGGTCACCAGTTTTATTGTAGTATTGGGTGTGATTGGAATATATTTCGCCAATCCGTCCGGTACGGACACTCGCGATCCGCGTGGCCGTCTGCTCGGCTATATCCCCTACAAGATGGCAGCGAGGGGCATGGCACCAACCCTGGTGGAAGGTGAAATTATTGTTGCCAGCACCTTCGCTTATCGTGAATCAGAGCCGCAACGTGGCGATATTATCGTGTTCAGTTTCCCGCAAGATCGCTCGGTTGCCTACGTGAAGCGCGTGGTAGCCCTCGCCGGGGATACGCTGGTAATTGAAAATGGTACGCTCATACTGAATGGCAAACCGGTAGCCGAACCCTATGTCGATCCGCTGAATCAGTTACGTGATTACTCGCTGTCCATGCAAACAACAGTCGTATCGAACGATATGTTGTTCGTGCTCGGTGACAACCGGGACAACAGTAATGACAGCCGGTTCTGGGGTTACCTGCCGCGTGATCATGTTATTGGCAAGGTGATTGAATAGGTCTGCCTTGACCCTGCCGGGTCAGGGCCGGATAACAATAATGCGCAGTACCGAGCCATACCCGGGAGCACAATGGCAACAGTCTTTCGCGAAGAACAACGTTTTACACAGCGCTGGTTATGGATCCTGCTCATGTTGTCGATGTTTGTCGTACTGGCTGTGTTTGGTTACGGCCTCATCGAGCAACTTGTGTACGGCAAACCGTGGGGTGATCGGCCCGTCTCCGACGCCACGTTGGTTACGGTCAGCACGGCAGTGATCCTGTTTACTGCCGGCATGGTTTACCTGTTTTACACATTGCGCCTGATTACCGAGGTCAGGGCGGAAGGCCTGTATATCCGGTTTCACCCACTGCGCAGCAAGCTTATCCCATGCAGCAGCATCAAGTTCTGTGCGGCGCGGACCTACAAACCGTTATCCGAGTATGGTGGCTGGGGGATCAAGTACGGCCGTAGCGGCTGGGCCTATAACATCATTGGTGATCGCGGGGTCCAGCTTGAACTGCACAATGGCAAGCGCATCCTGATCGGCTCGCAACGCGCCGATGAACTGCTGATGGCGATCAAGTGTTATTGTCAATGTTAAAATGGCAAGCCACCTGAATGGTGGCGTTCAGGTTTTCAACAAACCCCTGGTAATTCTACTTGTTCAGTGTCCAGTGCGTCTTGCTTTGAAACATTTCTTCCAGGTCTGTTACGGGAACCGGCTTGCTGAAGAAATATCCCTGGCCGTAGCGACAGCCCAGGTTCCTCAGGTAAGTCCATTGTTCGGTGGTTTCTATGCCCTCGGCAATGCAATGGATCCCCATGTTCTCGGAAAGTTCAATAATTGTCGTAACAATGGCCATTGCAGCAGTGTTATGCGGGATACCATCCGTGAATGATTTGTCGATCTTCAGGGTATGGAGAGGCAATTGCGCAAGACGACTGAGCGATGAATAGCCTGTACCAAAGTCGTCGAGCGACATATGAAAGCCATGTGCATCGAATTCACGCAGAATGGACTCCATTCGCTGCGGGTCTATTGCCATGGCGCTTTCCGTAACCTCCAGCTTCAGCACCTCGGGCGCGATGCCGGCAGCGGTGATCATATCCATGAAGCGTTTGACGAAGTCACGCTCCCAGAACTGGCGCACCGACAGGTTAATGGCAACATAATGTTGCCAACCTCTTTCCTGCCAGGCGCGAAGTTGGCGACTGGCCTGTTCCGCTACCCAGTGACCGATCGATACAATCATGCCAGAATCCTCCGCCACTGACAGGAACTCGTCCGGCATGATCATGACACCATCGTGTGGCTGCCAGCGGATTAATGCTTCGCTACCCACGATCTCGCCATTCTGTAAATCCACAATTGGCTGGTACCTGAGTTCAAACTCCTGTTTCTCGATGGCCTTGTGCAGACGTGTCTGTAATGATAATCGCTGCTGTTGACGTTCGGAAAGGTCATGAGAATAAAAGTGGTACTCACCACGTCCGAGTTCTTTGGCGCGATACATGGCACTGTCTGCATGCTGCAGCAATGTGTCCGCGTCCCTTGCATCAGCGGGGAACAGGCTGATGCCAATGCTTGCGCCGACGTAAGCCTCATTGCCATTGATCAGATGGGGCTGACTGATGGCGGTGATGATTTTCTCGGCGACAACGCCGGCCTCCAGGCCAAATTCGTGTTCATCGGAGAATTGTGGTTGATTCGCATGGCGATTGCTAGAATCGGTCATCATCACGATAAACTCATCGCCACCCTGGCGAGCCACGATATCGGTTTTGCGCAATATACTGCTCAATCGCTTCGCCACCTCGCAGAGCAGGGCGTCACCGGTTTCATGGCCAAGTGAGTCATTCACCAGCTTGAACTGGTCAAGATCGATAAACAGTATGGCTATCGAGCGATTGTCCCGTTCGGCCTGGGCAAGTACATAGTCCAGAGACTGCATGAGCATTGCCCTGTTAGGCAGGCCGGTCAGGCTGTCATGGAAGGCCAGGTAGGCGATTTCCTTTTCTGCTTTAACCTGTTTTTCGCGCATCCTCAGGGTTGTGACACCATAGGCCAGGTCGCCCGATAATTCCTGTAACAGCCTGACTTCCTCGGAATTAAAGGTGTTCTTCTCTGACGAATAGATCGCCAGTACGCCGAACGGTGTGTTGTTTTCAATTAATGGTAAGGCAATGATCGAAGCATAGCCGCGTTTTGCTGCTTCGACGCGGCACGTCTCGTACTCTGAATCATCCGTGATATCAGCGACATGCTTGACTTCGCCCGACCAGATCGCCACGCCGACAGTTGAACTTCCCCAGTCAGGATCGGCCCAACTGAATGCGACCGAATCCAGGAAACCATCCTCATGGCCGGCCCAGGCGACCGGGCGAATAGTTTTGTCTTCATCATGTCCTGCATAACCGACCCAGGCCATACGGTAACCACCGAGCTCAACCACGATCCGGCAGACATCCTGCAACAACTGGGTTTCATCCGAGGCACGCACCAGCGCCTCGTTACAGGCGCTGATCGTCATGTGGGCCCGGTCGATGCGGGCAATTTTATTTTCGGCCAGCTTGTGCTCGGTGACATCGGTCATGAGGCCGTTGATGACTGTCGGCTGGTCGTCCACATCGTGACTGATATGACCACGATCCTCCACCCAGCGCAGCGTCTCGCCATCCTTGTGCCAGATGCGGTATTCAATGACAAAATCCCTGTCACCGCTATCGAGGGCATTCTGCACTTCCTCGACGACACGTTCCCGATCACTGTCGTGAACGCTGTTCAGCCACAATTCAGGCCTGTCTATGAATTCCTCAGGTGTATAACCCAGGATGTTGGTTAACGCTGGGCTGACAAAAATGGATGACAGGTCCGGCACAGTCGCCGTATAAATAATGCCCGGTACGGTATTGATCACGTGCCGCAGACGTTTCTCGCTGTCGCGAAGCAGCATGTCGCTGTGTTGTTGTGTTATTGCACTGACAAATACATTGGCGACCATCTTCAGGATCTCGATATCGGCATCTGTCCAGTTGCGGAGGCTGTGCACAGTATCGAGTGCAAGAAAGCCGATCATCTTGCCGCTCTTGGAGAGGGGTGTTGCCACGACTGACTGCACGCCAAAGGCCCGCATGCCTGCCTGTTCCGTATGTGCCTCGGCCGGCAGTGCGTCGACGTTGGGGACCACGAGAACACCGTTTTGTTGTAGCCGGGATTTGAGCCAGCCGAAATTTTCCATCGGGTAGCCGGTCAGGCCCTGTTTTAGCGGTCTGACTGTATCCCTGTGCCATTCATAAATCCTGTCGATATGCGTATCGGCAGGCGAAAACAGGAAAACGACACACCGGTCGACATTGCTGAATTCACCGATTTGTTGCAGCGCTTCCTCTATAATCCCGGGCATATCCTGTTTGTTGCGATCGAGGAATCGCGACTGGATGCGTGTGACAAGGCGCTCCTGGGCAAGTTGATGACGTTGCAGATATTCAGCACGCATGGCTTCACTGTCGCGTTGTTCGAGAGAAACGGCCATCAGGTTAAACTCGCGACCAAGTGCCGTGATTTCGTTTTTGCCGCCCGTTACCTTGACGCGCTCACCGAGCTGGCCGGCTGCAAGGCGGCGGGTCGTGGTAAGCAGGCTGTTCACCTGTTTAAGGATCAGGGCGTCACTGCCACGCCAGGCCAGCAACAGCATTAAGAGAATCACCAGCACGAAGATCATGAGGTTACGGACAAAAATGCGGGTCGGTTCCCTGTAGGCAGTCTCCAGGGGAATGCCGAGACTGATGTAGATTTCCTTGCCGTCCGGCAGGTCTTGCAACTTTGCAAAGGCAACCAGTTGGCTCACACCATCAAGATCGGCAAGTTCAGCCGTGCCGCTACCTCCTGCGGCATGAATAGTCTGGACCAGTGCGCTGTTCGCAACCTGCGTGCCAATAGCGATATCTGACTCGGGGTAACGTGCCAGCAATTTGTGACTGGCGTGGTCAATGACATTGATCACCGAACCGCCTGGCAAGCCAGACTCACCGAGCTGTTGTTTCAGCCAGGTCAGTGGCAGCGCGGCGAACAGCACTGACTGGAGTTGATCGTTTTCATTCAGTACCGGGTAGGAGAATACAAGAACCGCTATGTGGGTGATACGCCCGATCTGGTAATCACCGATTGCAAAATCATGGCTTTTCAGGGTGCGTTGGAAATAGGCCCTGTCCCTGAGATTAATGGCCTTGTTGAAAGGTTTGCCGCTGCATAACACGTCACCATTCATATCGATAACACCAAAGTTGGCATAGGTTGATGCCTGTGCCAGGTGTTCGGCCAGAAAGACGTTACAGGGCTGGCTGTCACCATTGCGAATCTGGGGGACCCTTGCCAGTACCGAGAGTGATTGCCGGGTGGTTTCCACAAGGTATTGTTGTTTGCTGGCTGTCTGTTCTACAAGGTGCATAGCACCCTGGCGGACATCCTGTGCGGCACGGGTACGCAATTCGAGACCCGAGTAAATCAGCAGGATCAGCAACGGGATGGCACCTATCAGCACAAGCATAATGAGGCGGGCCCGCAAGCTGGACAGAAAGGGTGTAGTCATGTGCCGCTACTATTAGGCTGGCCTGCAACAGGGCAGGGGCAAGCAGGCATGCCGGGAACAGGATCGGCGGCAGGCATCTGGCAAGCCGAAACCGGCGGGCAGAACCTGCCATGATGAAATACTTGTATATCTGTCAAGTGGCTTGCCACCATGTTGACCCTCCCTGGTATCCACAGCGGTTGTGGCAGGTGAAAAACGCAAGCGTCGAAATCATATTGATCAAGAGGATAGCGATTGCTTCCACGTGAATAACAATACTTGATATAAGGTAGCAAACTTCTCGTGGAACGCAACAAATTCAAGGCATACAGCGGCGTCATGTCTACGACCGCACTTGGCCTCGATGGCTATCCGGGTGCGCTATTCAAAGGTGATGTGTAGCGTTGCGGTTACCTTGCACACGTAAATCCGGCTCAGCGCACATCACTCTCCAGGACTGGCAACAAATTGTTTCTGTTGGGGATTTTTAGCCAAACGCATCCGAGGTGATGCTCGCGTACCAGCCTTCGGCATAACGCGCTTCCTTCTCGCGGAACGCAGCATCCGCATCCTTCGGGCTGACGCCACCCGAACCTTGCACCTTGTAGATCCCCTTGTCCGGGCTGTAGCGATACACGGCGGCCACCGAGATGCCGTAGTCGGGCGCGACCAGGCTGTAGCACGTGTTCACGTACGACGGTTCGGGCATCTCTACGCCATGCAGCGCCGAGACGATGGCCGCGGCGCACACCTTGCCCTGGCTGTTCGCGGCGAAGCCGGACTTCGGCATCTTGCCGGCGATGGAGGCATCACCGATAACATGCACGCCGGGATGAAGGGCGGATTCGAAGGTGCGCTGGTCCACCGGACACCAGCCGTCATTATTGGTCAGGCCGGCGCTATGCGCGATCGGCGCCGCCTTTTGCGGCGGGATGAAGTTGATGACATCGCCCTTGTGGATCTCGCCATTCTCGGTTTCGACCTCGCGCGTCGCGGGATCAATACGATAGAGGCGGCCGCCGTTGCTGCCGCTGACCCATTCGATCATGCCCGGGTACAGCGCCTCCCAGCCCTGCATGAACAGCGGCTGCTTGGAGAACTTGTCCTTCGCGTCGAGCACGAGGATCTTCGCGTTCGGCTTGTGTTGTTTGAAGTAATTGGCGACGAGGCTGATCCGCTCATAGGGGCCGGGCGGGCAACGGAACGGATTGGGCGGCGGCGCGATGATGAACACGCCGCCATCCGGCATCGCGCTGAGCTGCTCGCGCAGGATCGTCGTTTGCGGGCCACCTTGCCAGGCATGCGGGATGGTGTCGGCATCGGCCGCGCCCATGCCCTCGATAGTCTCCCAGCGGAAATCGATACCCGGTGACAGCACAAGCCGATCATATTCATGGCTACTGCCATTATCGAGGCTGACCTTTTTCGCCACGGCGTCGACTTCCGTGACACTCGCATGCACGATCTTGACACCACGTTTGCTGTGCGCGGTGTAGCCGTGACTGATGCTGTTCAGATCACGCATGTCGGTCATGACCATGTTACTGAACGGGCAGGTGACGAAGCGTTCAGCGGGTTCGATCAGGGTGATGTCGAGCATCGGGTCGAATCGGTGCAGGTACTTGGCGCAAGTCGAGCCGCCGAAGCCACCGCCCACAATGATTACCCGGCCGCTGGCTGTTGGTGCCGGTTTGCCACAGGAAGCGAGTGGCCCCATGGCAGCAAGCAGGGCGCTGCTACCACCGAGGTATTTGAGAAACTGTCTGCGATCGATCGTGTTCATGGCATGCCCCCCGTTACTGTTCCGACTGGCCGGCAAAGAAGTTCGCGATGAGGTCGATTTCCTCGTCGCTATAGCCAGTGGCGTGACGGCCCATGACCGTGGAGGGGCGCTCGCCGGCGCGGAACTCCTTCAGGCTCTGGCTGATAAAGTCGGCCGACTTGCCATGGATACTGGGGATCGCCCCCGGGCTGTTGCCATCCGTACCATGGCAGGCTGCGCAGGAGTTGCTCAGCATCGCGCCGCGGCTGACGCCGGCGGCCTGCGCGCCGGTCATGCCTGCAAGCACTATCGTGAAGACGAGTGGAGAGGTCAGGACAGAAAAACGCATACATCACCCCCTGAGGTTGGCTTTGAATCAATGCTCGAATTCCCGGGAACACCGGAAATTTGTATATCACAAGGCCGACTGCATGACATTGATCAAAATCAATAATGTTTATAGCGGCGCTGCACCCGGGTCCATATCCTGCCGATCATCAGGCGGGACATAGCTACTACCACTTTCATAGTGTAAATATTCCATCGGACCGATCAGGCCATCGTTGTTCGTGTCGATACGCTCCCAGTTTGCCAGCAGATCGGGACGCTGGCTGGCCTCCTGTTTACTGATCCAGCCATCTGTATTGAAGTCGATTTCTTCGTAAATGAGATAGGCGTTTTCCGCCGTGACGCTGTGGGCAGCCGCGAGCAGCATACCGCTATAGACAATGACAGTGAGAGGTTTCATTTGCTTACCCTCCATGTTGCGCGACAGGCAAGGCGGCCGGAGAGGGTATTAATTGTGCGCCGGGATGGTTGCCACGATGGTGAGCGGTGGGCATCCCGAAAACGGATTCTGACTGGATTGCCTGTCAGACTCTATACTTCGAGTCTAGTCCAGGATGAGCAGCGGCAGGGGGTTGTCACACAATCTGTGTCACAAAAGCGGCTTTATTACCTGTCCCGGGTTATCAGTCTGCTTTATTTCTTTACCGCGTGGTACGGCGTATGCCGGGTGCGGTCATGATCATGCATACGGTATTGTACAAACTCGTCCTTGTTATCGAAATGCAGGAAGGGGTTACCGTCGAGCTGTTCCTGCATGGTCGAAGTCGTGCAGTCGGCATAATTATGGCCGGGATGAATGACAGTATCCGCCGGTAACTGGCCGAGCTTGCGCAGCGTGTCATACATGACTTCCGGATCACCGCCACCCAGGTCACAGCGTCCGCAACCATACACGAACATCGTGTCCCCCGTGATCAGGTCATGGTTAACCTGGTAACAGGCCGAGCCGGGTGTGTGGCCTGGTGTGTGCAGGATTTTGATCTCGGTACCCCCGAGTTTGATCACGTCACCGCCGTGATGCAGGCTTGGCAGGTCGAGGTGAGTACCCCAGAATCTTGCCTCTTCCTTTAACAGGTGCAGTTGCGCATCATACTTGTCCAGCACCTGGTTGATACCGTTGATGTGATCGTAATGACTGTGGGTGAGCAGGATATCGGTGATGGTGACACCATGTTGCTGCGCGAGCCGGATGACTTCATCGACGTCCCAGGCAGGGTCAACGACGGCGGCACGCTTGCTGACCTTGTCCTCGATCAGGTAAACAAAGTTTTCCATCGGCCCGAGTTCGAGCGCGCTGATGCGATAGGGCTTGTCGTTTGCCATCAGTTAGTCTCCTGTTACCAGCTGTGATCACCGTTGAGCTGATCGAGCAGGTTCTGCATGCCTTCCAGGCCATGCGAGACCATGATATCAAGCGGCGTGCGGTCACCCAGAAACCGGCTCGGGCTCGTGGCCCAGTACCTGGCCATGTCCGGGTTGTGCGGAAACGCGCTCTGCAAGGCCTGGCTCATGCCAATGATGCAGCTGAGGCGTTTCAGGGTTTGCTCGTCTTCGGCAAAGATATCCTCACCAGCGCGGTATCGGTTCAGGGCGCGCGGCTTGGTGTTTTCCGGCAGGCCGAGCAGGATCACCTGTAATTCCGGTGGCACCTGCCAGTCATTGAGAATACGCATGGTTTCGCGTGCCAGTGACTGGCGCTCGTTCTGATCCATGGGGATTTCCTGTGTCTTGATGGCTGGAGTGCCTAGTATACCTGCCACGCCGGGTGGCGTGAACCGGTCCAGCCCATGCCCTGAATATTCGCGACGAAGGTCAGGGTAGTCACGATATCCTACAAATCCCCCCAGCCACTGCGCTTGCGCCAGCGGATCCGTGTTAGCAGGATACCGAACAGCATGCTGACGATCACCACGGCAGCTCCGGCAACAAACCAGTCACGTTCCTTGTTGCCGGTTACCTGGGCATGTTCGTTTTGCAGTAGTTCGTAGTCACGCTTGAGTGTCGCAAGTTCACTGCGCAGTTGCTTGTTTTGCCGTTCGGTGCGTATCGGATCGGCCGCGACTTTTTGCAATTGGGCAAGTTCCTTGCCGAGCCTGTCGGCCTCATTGCGTGCCGCGTTCAGCTGTTCGACTTGCATTTTCAACTGTGTATTTTCTTCGCGTACCTGTTGCAGGCGTTGTTGCGCGGTTGCAAGTTGATCACGGGCAATCGGATCGGATGAAAGGTATTGCGCGTGTACCCAGCCCTCGGTATCACCAAAGCGGACCCGGGCATAGGTGCGGTTGTTGTCCTCGACTTCTTCGAGCAGCTCGACCCTGTCGCCGGATTTCAGGATTTTCAGGATACTGTGCTGGTTGCTGCGACCACTGCGCATCGTGATCTGCAGTTCATCGATAACATAGCGCGGTGCAGCCAGTGTGAGTTCACTGCCGAGTACAGTCAGCAGAGCGAACAAAACTATGAGCGGTTTCACGTCAATCTCCATTGGTTTGTTCGTGACATCCCCAAATGAGGGGGAATTGTGCTTTGATGTGTCAGCCAGCGCATGGGCGCAGGTCACACTTTCACAAGTTCGGGTGTTATTCGCCGCGGCGGAAGGCGACCATGTGATCGGCCGCGATGCGGATACCGACGCGTTCGCCGATGGCGTGGTCATGGTGGCTCGGAAACATCGAGAGTAGCCGGCTGCCGCTGGGCAGCTTCAGTGTATACATGATTTCGGCGCCTTTGAAGGCCTTGTGCACGACTTCGGCCTGTAATTCGGCTTCACCTTCTTCCGGCACGATGTCGTCCGGGCGCAGCAACATGTCGACCTCGGTGCCGGTCGGCCAGCTGTACCCGGATTCGCCACTGAACGCGCCCAGCTCGGTTTCAATCGTGTCCGGCGCGCTGAGCCAGCCCTTGAGGAACACGCCCTGGCCGATAAAGTCGGCGACGAAGCGGTTTACCGGTTCATGATACAGGTTATACGGTGTATCCCACTGCAGGATGCGGCCTTCGTGCATGACGCCAATCTTGTCGCCGATGGCAAATGCCTCGTTCTGATCGTGTGTGACGAGGATGCCGGTAATGCCCTGACCCTTGAGGATGTTGCGTACATCAAGGCTGAGGCGTTCGCGCAATTCGATATCGAGGTTGGAAAAGGCCTCGTCGAACAGAATGATGTCGGGGTTCGGTGCGAGTGCGCGGGCCAGTGCCACG
>JASFME010000056.1:0-11265 GCA_050117725.1 Granulosicoccaceae bacterium
CATACCAGGTCAGGGTAGCAATATTCGATGACAGGCAAGGGGATCGGGTACACTACGTCCCCGGAAACATCAGCATATGGAGACAGTTATGTACGGTTTTTCAGTCAAGTTTAACGGTAGTTTCGACGATGCCATCACCCGCGTCACCGAGGAGTTGCAGAAGGAAGGTTTTGGCGTCCTGACCGAGATCGATGTCAAGGCCACGCTGAAAAAGAAACTCGATATCGACAAGCGCCCGTACAAGATCCTTGGCGCCTGTAACCCTGTACTTGCTAACCAGGCGATTGATGCCGAACCGGATATCGGCCTGTTGCTGCCATGCAACGTGCTCGTGCGCGAGGATGAAAACGGCGATGTCATCGTCGGTTTCATGGACCCGAACGCCGTGCTGCAACTTGTTGACCGTGAAGAGGTTGGCGCACTGGCCGCGCAGGTGCGCGAAAAACTCGAACGCGTTCGCGACGGCCTGAACCAGTAATTATACGGAGGCTGAATTATGGCTGAGGTGACCCTGAAAATCGAAGGCATGAAGTGCAGTGGCTGTGTTGCCAGTGTCAAACAGGCGCTCGAGGTGATCGAGGGTGTCGACTCGGTAGAGGTCAGCCTTGAGCAGCACATGGCGAAGATCAGTGGTAATGCCGATCCCGGCATTCTCGCCGAGGCCGTGACCTCGGCCGGATATCCGGCCGAGGTGGCCTGAGCGGGTATGCCTGATAGACACACCGTGCGGTTGTCGATCGGCGGCATGAGCTGCGCCGGTTGCGTCGCGGCGGTTGAGGATGCACTGCGCAAGACCGACGGCGTCGAGAGTGCCAGTGTCAACTTCGCCGAACATACCGCCGAGGTCAATGGCAGTGCCGAATCGGCCGAGCTGATCCGGGCAGTCGTGGCGGCCGGCTACGAGGCGGCCGAACTGCGCGGTGCGGAGGACGAGGCCGAAAAGGAGGCCGCCGAGTTTGCCCAGTACCGGCACCTGTTAAGGAAAAGCGCGGTCGCGGCCATCATCGGCTTCCCGCTATTTGTCGCCAGCCTGCTCGGCAAGATGCCGGCCATTGATGCGCAGCTGTTCTGGCTGTGCATCGCAGCGGCCACCCTGTTTGTGCTCGTGTATTCCGGCGGCCAGTTCTTTAGCGGCGCATGGAAGTCATTTCGTGCCCACAACGCCAACATGGATACGCTGATCGCGCTCGGCACCGGCACAGCCTGGCTGTATTCATTCCTGATTACGCTGTTCCCCACGCTCGTACCCGAGGACGCGCGGCATGTGTATTTCGAGGCAGCGACCATCATTATCTGTTTGATTAATTTCGGCTCGGCGCTGGAGATGCGTGCCCGCGGCAAGACCTCGGAAGCAATCAAGCGGTTGATTGGCCTGCAACCGAAAACCGCGCGCGTCGTACGCGAAGGCAAGGAAGTCGATGTGCCAATCGAGCAGGTCGGTCTGGAAGAAACCCTGCGCGTGCGTCCCGGTGAGAAGATCCCGGTGGATGGGATCGTGATCGATGGTCATTCGAGTATCGACGAGTCGATGCTGACCGGTGAACCGCTGCCGGTCGAGAAGCAAACGGGCGACGAGGTGGTTGGCGGCACGGTCAATGGCCAGGGTACGTTTCTCATGCAGGCGAAAAAGATCGGCAGCGACACGATGCTCGCGCAGATCATCGACATGGTGCGTACCGCGCAGAATTCCAAGCCGGCGATTGGCCGGCTTGCGGATCGTATAGCCAGCGTGTTTGTCCCGGGCGTGTTGATCATTGCTGTGCTGACCTGGCTGACCTGGTTCAACTTCGGCCCGGAACCGAAGATCAGTTACATGCTCGTGACCACGATGACCGTATTGATCATTGCCTGTCCCTGTGCGCTCGGCCTGGCGACACCGATCTCGATCATGGTCGGCGTCGGCAAGGCCGCCGAGTACGGCATCCTGATCCGCAATGGCGATGCGTTACAGCGTAGTGGCCAGCTCGATACGGTGGTACTCGACAAGACCGGCACGATCACCCAGGGTATGCCGCGTGTGACAACGATCACAACTGTTCCCGGCTATGACGAGGACACGGTGTTGCGCCTGGCCGCGGCCGTTGAGGCCGGTTCGGAACACCCGCTGGCCGCGGCCGTGTTACGCGCGAGTGATGAACGCAGCCTGGCACGGGATGAAGCCACCGCCTTCAAGGCGGTACCGGGACAAGGGGTGCAGGCCACCGTAAACGGCAAGGTCGTACTGTTCGGTAACGCGCGTTTCATGCGGCATGAGCAGATCGATCTCGACGCGTTAACCCATGATGCGCAGGCGCTTGCCGCGCAGGGCGCGACACCGATGTACCTCGCCCATGAAGGCCGCGCCGTCGGGGTCATCGCGGTCGGTGACCCGATCAAGCCGGATTCATTTGCCGCGATTGCGGAGCTGCAACGTCACGGAATTCGCGTCGTCATGTTGACCGGTGATAACGCTGTTACTGCTGCGGCAGTCGCTGACGAGGTCGGTGTGGACGAGGTCATGGCCGAGGTCCTGCCGCAGGACAAGGCCGACAAGGTTGCGACCTTGCAGGGTCAGGGACGGGTGGTCGGTATGGTCGGTGATGGTATCAACGATGCACCGGCACTGGCGCAGGCCGATGTCGGCTTTGCCATCGGCACGGGTACCGATGTCGCGATCGAAAGTGCGGATGTCACGTTAATCCGCGGTTCCCTGCATGGCGTCAAGGACGCGATTTCCATTTCGCGGGCAACGGTGCGTAATATCAAGCAAAACCTGTTTGGTGCCTTTATCTATAACTCACTGGGTATCCCGGTAGCAGCCGGTGTCTTGTTCCCGCTTTTCGGTATCCTGCTCAACCCGATTGTCGCCGGCGGAGCGATGGCCCTGTCTTCATTGACAGTGGTGACAAATGCCAACCGCCTGCGTTTTTTCTCGATCAATCGAGGATAGGTTTTCCGTTTACTCGCCTGGAATCAGACTTTTATCCACGGGTTGATATCTATGGTGCCGAGGATCGTTTTCGAGCGCCTGTCCAGCACGACAACCATATCGTGATGCTTGCCGGAAAGCGGGTAGGCAACGATATGTTCGAGGGTTTTATCGTGCTGATTCAAAAATGTATCAATAAGCGGTTTTGATTCCTTGATTTTCTCGGCATATTTCGCCAGGTCAATGGCGTCCTTGTAATGGTTTTCAATGTAATTGCCCAGCTCGCGGTAAAACTCGGGGCGTTTATCAAAAGAGGGTTTACCTTCCAGTGCCTCGAATAGCACCTGCTCGGCAACTTTCGGGTCTGTCGGCTTTTCGGCATAGACCCATGTCGGGCCGAAGGTGTTCAGGTCGATCTTGCTTGAATCGAGTTGCTTCAGGTAGCCGGGTGCTATCTCTGCTTTCGGTATAACGGTAAAGCGGTCGACGCCAAAGGCGACGAAGGCCGGCCGTTCAGAATAGACAATCGATGCGCCATAGATAAAGGCACTGAGTTGCACCAGCGCGATCAGGCTCAGATCGAACTTCAGACCTTTTTTGCCTGGTTTGAAAACAACCAGGGTCAGCAAGGGACCAAGTACGATATCGACAGAGACCAGGATCTGGATTGGCAGGATCGTCCCTTCCACCGTAAACAGCGGTGACGGGTACCAGACGAAAAAGGTAAGGAACAGGAACAGACCGACGATTGTGGCACTGATCCCCAGATGCGCCAGGAATGCTTTGTAGCGATTCATGTGCATGGGCCGGCTTCTCCTCAAAGATTATTCAGCAAACAGCCGTTGAACAATTTTCAGAAAAGTTATTCTGACAGCCCGTTATATTAGCCAGAGACTGATTTTTATCAAGCGGCAGCGGTTTCAAGCAGGGACTGTAGCGCGTCGCCAACCAGTTCTGCCCGCCAGCCCTGTAACACTGCGACGTCGCGTTCGCCCCGCACCAGCCGATCGATATCCTTGCGTGTTGCGAGCAATGCCGGGTCGACATCGTGCTGTTCTCCGGTCGTCAGGATAAGCTGGCGGATTTTTTTTGCCAGGGCTTTTTCTTCCTTGCCCGGTATGTGCCGCTCGGCCGGTTCCGGCCACTGCTCCTGCGGTACAGTCAGCGCATCTGCAATCACACCGAGCAGTTCGGTGCCGAAGCGTTTGAGTTGTTTCGCAGTAAGTCCGGCCTCGGCCAGTTGTTCCGGTTGTTGTGGCCGCAGATCGGCCAGCGTGAACAGGCAGTCATCGGACAGCACCCAGCGGCGCGGAATATCCATATGCTGGGCCCGTTGTTCACGCCAGGCCGCGAGTCGTTGCAGGATGAGCAGACTTTGCGGCGGCAATCGACTGGCGCCTTTCAGGCGTTGCCAGGCCCGTTCCGGCGGGTTTGCATACAGGTCTGCTGCCTCGAGTCGTGCACAGACCTCGCGGTGCCAGCTTTCACGGCCACGCTTGCGGAGTTGTTGGCGTTGCAGTTTATACACACTGGCCAGATAGTCGACATCGTCGGCGGCGTAGCGTAACTGTGCCTCGCTTAATGGCCGCTGGCTCCAGTCAGTGCGCGTATGGGACTTGTCGAGGCGGGCGTCGCAGAGTTTTTCCACGAGTGCGGCATAGCTGACCTGCCCGGGAATACCGAGCAGGGCGGCAGCGAGCTGGGTATCAAACAGCGGCGCAGGCACGCGGCCACGCAGATGGTAAAACAGCTCCATATCCTGCGAGGCGGAATGAAAGATCTTCGTGATGGCCGGGTCTTCGAGTATCTCGCACAGTTCAGACAGATCATCGAGCGCCAGTGCATCGACGAGATAGATTTTTTCACCGTTATTGATCTGGAGCAGGCATAACTGCGGATAATAGGTTTTCTCACGCATGAATTCGGTATCCAGCGCGAGCCACCCGCTGCCGTGCAACTCATGACACAGTTGTTGTAGTTGTTCGGGCTTGTCGATGTATTCGCGTTGCATGGCGCGCAAGTCTAACAGGAACTGCCCGCCTCGGCAGTAATGGCGCAATTGTGGCGGAGCAGGTAAGCTTTGCGCATGTATCAAGTTGTGTTGCGATTGCTGGATATCTGCATGTTTCGCGCCGGTCCGCAGGATCTGCCAGCCTCTCCGTGGCTGTTGAAACTACTGTTTGCCTCCTATATCGGTGTCGGCGTACTGGCCGGCCGTCTACTCGGCTCGGTGCCGAAAGCCTTTGCCGAGGCGATGTTCGATGCCAGCATCCTCGGTCTTGTGTTGTTCGTATTCCTGAACTGGCGTGGTCTGGCTGTGCGGTTTGTGCAGGTCTATTCGGCTGCGCTGGGTTGCGGCACGGTTATCAATACACTGGCGCTGCCGCTTATCTACGGTATTGCCGCAGCGCAGGCGAGTGGCGGCGTGTCGATTGAACTGGCGCTGATCTGGGTGGCCATCCTCGGCTGGGATATCGCCGTGTTTGCCCACATCCTGCGACATGCCTTTAATATCAGTCTGGGCCGCGGTTTCATGTTCAGTGTGATTTATGTCGTGGCCTATTACCAGCTGGCATCGGCCCTGTTTCTCGAGGCAAGTTAATGCACGTTCATATACTCGGTATCTGCGGCACGTTCATGGGCGGACTGGCACAACTCGCCGCCGCCGCCGGGCACCGTGTCAGCGGCCAGGATGCCGGCGTCTACCCGCCGATGAGTACGCAACTCGAACAGGCCGGTATCGCATTGCATGAAGGCTATGATGCCGCCCCCCTCGATCCGGCACCGGATATCGTCGTGATCGGCAACGCGCTGTCGCGTGGCAATCCTGCTGTCGAGTATGTGTTGGACCACAACCTGCCGTATACCTCCGGGCCGCAGTTTCTCGCCGAGCATGTATTAAAGGAACGCTGGGTGCTCGGCGTGGCCGGCACGCATGGCAAGACAACGACGGCCAGCCTGCTCGCACATATCCTCGACGAATGTGGCCTTGCGCCGGGTTTTCTGATCGGCGGGGTGCCACAGGGCTTTGGCGTGTCCGCCCGGCTCGGCGATACGCCGTTTTTCGTTATCGAGGCGGATGAGTACGATACAGCGTTTTTCGACAAGCGTTCGAAGTTTGTGCATTACCATCCGCGCACCCTGATCCTGAACAACCTTGAGTTCGATCATGCTGACATCTTCGACGATCTTGCGGCGATTCAGCGGCAATTTCACCACCTCGTGCGTACCGTGCCAGGTAACGGCCTGATTATCGAGTCCGCCGGTGATGCTGCACTGCAGGCCGTGATCGCACAGGGGTGCTGGACGCCGCGCGAGCGCTTTGCCCTGCAAGGCGATGTGGACTGGCGCGCGGACAATATCGAGGACGAGGGCCGCGCCTTCAGCGTGATCTGCGCGGGCAAACCGGCCGGTCAGATACGCTGGGACATGACCGGCCTGCACAATGTCAGTAACGCGCTTGCCGCGATCGCCGCGGCCCGGCATGTCGGCGTACCACCAGCCGAGGCCGTCGCGGCGCTGTGCGGCTTTGCCGGCGTGAAGCGGCGCATGGAATTACGAGGCGAGGCAGGCGGCGTGACCGTCTATGACGACTTCGCGCATCATCCGACCGCAATCGCCTCGACGCTGGAGGGCGCGCGCGCTGCATTGGGTGGCCGGATCATCGCGGTACTCGAGCCGCGTTCGAACACGATGCGTATGGGTGTGCACCGTGCGCAGCTGGCCGCTTCACTCGATGCGGCCGATGCCGTGTTCCTGTTTCAACCGGCCGATCTGGACTGGCCACTCGGGGAGACTGCACAGGCCTGTCGCGCCCCGGCAAACGTCTATAAGGATATAGAAACACTGGTAGCGGCTATCGTCGCGCACAGTCGCGGGGGTGATCGCATCATTGTCATGAGTAACGGCGCCTTTGGCGGCATTCACGAACGGCTGCTCAACGCCCTGTCCTGACGCAACTGATTCTCCAGCAGCCGCTTTTCATGCTAGGGTGTTGCTCCCTATGAGCGAATTCAATCGCACAATCGCGCTTGCCATGACCGGAGCCTCGGGCGCACCGTATGGCCTGCGCCTGCTCGAGCAATTGCTCAAGGCCGGCGTGCGTGTCTACCTGATGGTGTCAAAACCGGCCCAGGTTGTGCTCGCGATGGAAACCGATCTCGAGGTGCCGGGCAGCACGGCCGAGATGCAGGCATTTTTCGCCACGCGTTACGGCGCCCGGGACGGACAATTGACCGTGTTTGGCCGGGAACAATGGACTGCACCGGTGGCCAGTGGCAGTGGCGCCCCCGAGGCGATGGTGATCTGCCCGTGCACGACCGGCACGCTGGCCGGCGTGGCGATGGGCACGAGCAATAACCTGATCGAGCGTGCCGCCGATGTCGCCATCAAGGAGCAGCGCAAGCTGGTCATGGTCGTACGCGAAACGCCATTGTCGGCGATCCACCTGGAGAACATGCTCAGGCTGGCCCGGCTCGGCGTGGTGATGCTGCCGGCGACCCCGGGTTTCTATCACAATCCGGCCACGATCGACGATCTCGTGGATTTCGTTGTGGCCCGGATCCTCGACCAGCTCAACATTGGCCATACACTCATGCCGCGCTGGGGCGAACCGGAACAGGATTGAGGTGCCGCGCGCAGGGAGCAGCTGATGCAGGTTACAACAGAGCCACCCGAATTCGAGATCCCGTTGTTTCCGCTGCACACGGTGCTATTTCCGGGCGGGGCATTGCCGTTGCGTATCTTCGAGCCGCGTTACCTCGACATGGTCGGCGAGTGTCTGCGCAATGGCACCGGTTTTGGCGTGTGCCTGATCAGTGAAGGCAAGGAGACGGGCCACGCGGCGAAAACCTTCGAGATTGGTACGCTCGGCGACATCAGTTACTGGCAGCAACTGCCGGACAGCCTGCTCGGCATCACCGTGCGCGGGCGGCAACGCTTTCGCGTGATCTCGACCGAAGTGCGCGCCAACCAGCTGTGTATGGCCCGTGTCGCACTTTTGCCGAACGAACCCTCCCTTGAATTACCCGGCCACTATCTCGGTTTTGCCGAACTCGTGCGCGACATGCTGGAGGAGCTGGGCCATCCCTACACGACCTTGCCGAAACACTATGATGATGCCGCCTGGGTCAGTAACCGGCTCGCGGAGTTGTTACCGATTTCGCTCGTGCAAAAACAGTATTTCCTGCAACTGGATGATCCTTTGGGACGACTCGAACGTCTGAGCGCGGTGATTGCCGAGCTGGAAAATCGGCAAGAATGACCTGTCCGGGCTTGCCGGGGCAATGACGATATCAGGGATGCCGCTGGCCGGGACATCGTTCGGGACTTGTATATAAGCACCTGTTTTATCTCCTGCTCTAAGTACTCCTTATACCTGTTGTGCCCTCGTTTTCCCGGGTCCATCTTAAGTTTCACTTAAGTTACGGCATTTATACTTCCATCTGGTTTGCCGTCACACAGGACATACTCAGCAATGCTACCCGCCAGGCTTTCCCGGTTTTTGAACCATTACTTTTTTGCGACCTATTTTGTCGTGCTGGCCGTGCTGGCGATGAACCTGCAATATGTGACGACCAGTGACCTGCGTAGCGGCCTGTTTGTGACGGCCATCTTCCTGACCTATGCCTTTATCTACCTGCTGCCGTCGCTGCTGCTGACAAAATTCGCAGCGGCGGTATATGGCCGCCTGCCTCGCGAAATGGCACTGTTGCGCCGGCTGGTGTATGTCATCGCAGTTCTGACGACAAGCCTGACCCTGGTGATCCTGTACGCGGACCACACCATTTACCATATCTTTGGTTTCCACCTTAACGGTTTTGTCTGGAACCTGGTGAGCACGCCCGGCGGCATTGAATCAATGGGTGGCAGTGGCTCTTCAACACTGGGCTACGCACTCGTGGTGGCCGGTTTTTTCCTGTTTCAGGCTCTGCTGTTAGGGGTGATGTTGTATCTGTACGGCAAACAGGCGAAGCCTGCCCGCCAGATCCACGGGCGCAGAGTCTATCGCTACCTGCTCGCCATATTTATTGTCGCCACGCTGGGCGAACGCGTGACCTACGGGGTGAGCAATATCCAGGGATATACACCGGTACTGACCGCATCCCATACCATCCCCTTTTACCTGCCGATGACGTTTAAACATCTCGCTGCACGCCTGGGCCTTGACGTACAACGCGATGCGAACATGACAGTCAGGCTGGACGGTTCGGTGCTCGATTATCCACGTACTGCGCTGGAGACAGGTAGTGTCGATAAACCACTGAACATCATCTGGCTGGTTGCCGAGTCCCTGCGTGCCGACATGCTGAACGAGGAAGTCATGCCGGCTACCTCGGCCTTTGCGCAGAAAGCGCACCGCTTCAACAACCACTACAGTGGTGCGAACATGACCCGCATGGGCATGTTCTCGATGTTTTATGGCCTGTACGGTGCCTACTGGTTCCCGTTCCTGGATGCGCAGCGCAGCCCCGTAGTCATGGACGTGATCCAGCAGAAAAATTACCAGTACGATATGTATACGAGTGCGAAGTTCAGCTACCCGGAATTCGACAAGACCATCTTTTCCAGGATCGAACGCGAACATCTGCACGAAGTCGCCGCAGACAGCGGCTGGATGAGCGACCGGGTGAATATGGGCAAGATGCTTGATTTCATCGAGCACCGCGACCCGCAACGGCCGTTCATGACTTTCATGTTTTTCGAGTCACCGCATGCGCGCTATTACTTCCCGGATGAAAGTATTATCAGGCCGGATTACCTGCTTGACTTCAATTATCTGACCTCGGTGAACAAGGCTGACATGCCGTTGGTAAAGAACCGCTATATCAACGCCGTGCATCACCTCGACAGCCAGATTGCCCGTGTACTCAAGTATGTCGAGGAACAGCAACTTCTTGAGAACACGATTATCCTCATTACCGGCGATCATGGTGAGGAGTTTATGGAGAAGGGGCGCTGGGGGCATGGCTCGCAATTCACGGAAGAACAGGTCAGGGTGCCACTCGTATTGTGGGTGCCGGGAAGCGGGGCGAGTGTTGATGAAGGCATGACGAGCCACCTGGATATCCCGGCAACGATATTGCCCTTGCTCGGCATCACGAATGTGGCGCAGGACTATTCCCTGGGGAATAACCTGCTCGCCGGGCATCGCCGCGATTACACAGTGGTATGTGACTGGAACAGTGTTGGCTATATCGGTAACAACTACAAGGCTGTCCTGCCATTGAAATCAGCCGGGTTTAAAAATAACGAGGTGCGAACCCGTGATGACATGCCGGTAATCGATGCACAGCAGTTTTTTACCGACAAGCAGGCGCAGATTCTCGCCATCATGCATGAGCTTGCTGCGTTTACCCAGCATGCACAGTAAAGGCTGAATGCCATGTCAGCACTAACGCCCGTGCGTTCATGGCAGTTGCTGCCGTCAACCTGGCAGCTGCATGCGATATATGCCCCATTCCTGCTGGTCATGTTTGTGATGCTGGTTGACAACCTGTCGTTCTGGGGTGCCTTTTCCAATGCGCTGCAGCCCTCCTCATGGTTGGCGCCCGTGGCGCTGGCCCTGTTTCTGTTCGCGTTATTTTCCGCCATATTGCAGCTGGCTAATTTGCCACGTCTGTTCAAGCCGATTGCGTTTGCTATCCTGCTGTTAGCTGCCGGCACCTCCTATTTCATGGATAACTTCGGGGTTGTCGTACATGATTCGATGATCCGAAACCTGTTACAGACCGACAGCAGGGAGGTAGCTGATTTACTGACCGCCGGTTTTCTCCTGCATCTGCTGTTATATGGACTCCTGCCGGCAATCATCCTGTTCAAAATCAATTTTCGTTACCAGCCTGCGCAGCGGGAAATCGGCTTGCGCCTGCTGGTGATGGTGTCGAGCCTGCTGCTGGCCGGGGGTGCGGTGGCTGCCGAGTACAAGGACTTGTCGCTGATGCTGCGGCAACACCGCGAGCTACGCATGTTGTTGAATCCCGTGTACCCTATCTACGCAACAATGAAATACCTGCACAATAGTAACCCGGAGAAACCGCAACGATTGAAGAGCATCGCCGATGATGCAGTGCACGGGCGAACTGCCGGGCCGTCACGGGCCGGCGGGCGAGTTGTGATCCTCGTGCTGGGGGAAACCGCGCGGGCTGCCGAGTTTTCCCTGAACGGCTATACGCGCCAGACCAACCCCGAACTGGAACAACTCGATGTCATCAATTATTCGAATGTGACATCCTGCGGCACGGCAACCGCCGAATCGGTGCCGTGCATATTTTCCCACCTGCCACGTTCTGACTATTCACCGGAAAAGGCCGGCGAGTATGAAAATGTGCTGGATATCCTCCACAAGTCAGGGGTGC
>JASFME010000057.1:0-10995 GCA_050117725.1 Granulosicoccaceae bacterium
CGTTCCAGCAGCCCGGTGGCCGCGACGCTCGCGAGTGCGACCACGAGCAGGGCCGTGACCAGCGCAGTGCCGCCTTGCCGTATGCCGTTCATGCCGCCACCCGGATCAGGCGACGGAACTCGCCCCATTGCTGCAGTTCAAAGCGGATCTCGACGGCGCGCGGCAGAGCCTGCGTAGCGGCCGCCTCCGCGGCCTGTTCTGCCGGCAGCACGTCGACCTCGAAGCGCGTCACGCCTTGCAGCAGTTCAACCTCGTACGGTGTCGTGTCCTGGGCACGGTCCAGCACGTCCCAGCTTTGCCGCACGAGCCGCCCATCACGCAGTGTATAGGCAATGCGCTGCAACGTGCTGCGCGCCTGGCCGGTCAGGTTGAGATGACCGTGGCGGGTAAATTCGATACGCGCCCCGAGGCTGTCATCCTGTTCAACACGCACCCCGGGGAGCGAATCGCCATAATTGTCACGCACCGGCCGGTTCGCCATTTGCTCGATATCGGCGCCGATCCGCGCCAGTGCCCGCTGTACCTCGGCGAGCCGCGCCACCTCTTCCTGCGCACTGCGGCTCGTGTTCAGTACGGCATCCAGCCCGCCGTAGGCAAGCGTGGCCAGTACCGCGAACACGGCCACGGCGATCAGCAATTCGAGCAGTGTCATGCCGTCCTGTTTCATGACCTCCCCAGCAGGTAACTGGTTAACCTTGCGCGCGGCGCGTCATCGCCGCGGGCCAGGAATACCTCGATCAGGGCCCGCCGGATCGCCGGGTCACGGGTGGCCTCGATTTTCGTGCGCACATGCCAGGTGCGCCCGGCCATGCGGGTTTCCTGCCAGCGCGTACCCGTGCCCGCGCCCTCGAGCTGCAACTCGCTATCGCGGTTCATCGCAACCCAGTGCGCGAAACTGCGCTCCTTCATGTAGGCAACATTAAGCACGCCGGTATCGACGGTTTTGATCACTGCCGCCAGCGCGACACCAATCACCACGAGTGCGATCAGCACCTCGATCAGCGTCATCCCCTGTTGGCCCGGGCGCATCATGAATCGTCCTGCTCACCGAGGTATTCAATCCGGCCCTGCAACTCACCGCGCAGGCGGAAACGATGCCGGTCATCACGCGTACGCAACACGAGTTCGAACGGGCTTATCTCGCCACTGGCGAGAAACACGATCCGGGCCGATGCCTGCTGGTTACCAGCCACGATCCGCTGGCCCTCGATCACGACCTCGAGCCGCGTGCCTTGCGGCAGTTCGCGCTCGCGCAATACGTTATCGTTCTCGACCGGGTGCCACTGTTTACCCCGCAGAGTTAAAAAGCGGTAGGCATCGGTATCGAATTGCAGTGCCAGCGGATTGCCAGCAAGCACGGCCTCATCACTGGCCAGCTGCATGAGCGCGACCAGCCGGCGCGCCTCGACTTCGGCGCGGTCAGTGTCGCTGTCCAAACCCACCGACAACACGGCAAACCCGCTGATAATGCCGATGATGACCAGCACCACGAGCAATTCGACCAGGGTAAAGCCAGCCTGTCGGGGCAGCCGTAGCATTTACAGTTTCCAGTTCCCGATATCGGCATTGATACCCTCACCGCCCTGCTGGCGATCCGCGCCGAGCGAGTACAGGTCGATAGGCCCGTGCTGGCCCGGCGACAGGTAGCGGTAGTCCTCGCCCCACGGATCTTTCGGCAGACGCGCGATATAGCCGCCCTGTTTCCAGTTACGTGCACTGGCCGGTTGTCTCACAAGCGCCTCGAGGCCTTCGTCCGTGCTCGGGTAAACATGGTTGTCGAGTTTGTACAGGTTCAGGGCGCTTTCCAGCGTCAGGATATCCTGCCTGGCCTTGGTCACGCGTGCCTCGTCTGGCCGGTCGATAACCCGCGGGATCACGACCGCGGCAAGAATGCCGAGGATCACGACCACGACCATCACTTCAATCAATGTAAAACCCCGCTGGCATTTGTGCTCGCGCATGATGTCCCTCTACTTCACAAGTTGGTTCAAATCGAAAATCGGTAACAGGATCGCCAGTACAATCACGAGTACCAGCATGCCCATCGCCAGGATCAGGGCCGGCTCGAACAGTTTCATGAGCAGGCCAATGCGGTTTTGTAATTCGTTTTCCTGACTCAGCGCGGCGCGCTCGAGCATGTCTTCCAGTTTGCCGCTGGCTTCACCGCTGGCCACGAGATGCACGACGATGGGCGGGAAGCAACCACTCTGATCGAGGGCGCGACTGATGCCCGAGCCTTCGCGCACGCGGTTGATCGCCGCTTCCACGGCCGCGCGCATCGGCAGGTTGGCCATGACACTGGCGGCGATACGCAGGCCATCGAGCACCGGCACGCCACTGGCGACGAGAATGCTCAGGGTGCGGGCAAAACGCGCCGTGTTCAGGCCCTGTACCAGCCGGCCAAACACGGGCAGACCGAGCTGCATGCGGTGCCAGCGGCGGCGCAGGACGGGTTGTTGTAACAGCCGCCGCAACAGTATCACCGCCACGACGAGCAGGCCGGCAAACGGCAGACCCCAGCTGGCCACGAGTTCGCTGCTTGCGATCAGGGCGCGGGTCAGAAACGGCAGGGCCTGGCCGAGATCCGTGAACACGCCGACCACCTTCGGCACGACGAAACCCATCAGCAGTGCCACCACGAGCAGTGCAGTCAGCGTCAACACGGCAGGATAGATTAATGCTTGCGTGATGCTCGCCGACAACTGTTCGCGGTTCTCGGTGTAATCGGCAAGACGGCTGAGCACGACGTCAAGGTGGCCGGTCTGCTCACCGGCCGAGACGGTGGCACGGTACAATTCGGGAAACACGTGCGGAAACTCGCCCATGGCATCGGCCAGTGTGTGACCTTCCTTGATGCGGCCGCGCACCGCAAGCAGGATGCTTTTCACGCGGGTCTTTTCACTTTGCTGCGCGGTGACATGCAGGCCTTCCTCGAGTGGCAGGCCCGAGCCGACCAGCGTCGCCAGTTGCCGCGTCAGCACGGCCAGGTCGTTACTACTGACCCGACCGCCACCGTGACGGCGCCGGGCACCACGCGCCCTGACCTCTTCAACACTGAGCGGCGTCAGGCCGCGTTCACGTAATTGCTGGCGGATTTGCCGGGGGGTATCACCCTCGAGCACGCCCTTTTGCGAGCGACCATTGGTATCCAGCGCGGTAAACTCGAACGCACTCATGGCGCACTAGTCCTCGCGGGTGACGCGCAATACCTCTTCAAGCGAGGTATGGCCCCCCAGCACCTGGCGCAGCCCTTCCTCGCGGATGCCGGGGGTATGTTTACGAGCATGCTGTTCCATCTCGTGCTCGCTGGCACCGTCATGAATCATATCGCGTAACTGCTCATCGACAGCAACCACCTCGTAGATGCCGGTGCGGCCACGATAACCAATACCGCTGCAGCTGTCACAACCAGCGGCGGCGTACAGGGTCGGCGCCTTGTCGGGTTCGATACCGAGCGTTTCACAGTCCGGGCGGCTGGCGACATACGGGCGTTTGCAGTCCGGGCACAGCTTGCGCACGAGACGCTGGGCAATCACCCCGGACAGGCTCGATGACAACAGGAAGGGTTCCACGCCCATGTCATGCAGGCGTGTCACGGCACCGATCGCCGTGTTCGTATGCAGTGTCGACAACACCATGTGGCCAGTGAGGCTGGCCTGCACCGCGATCTGCGCGGTTTCGAGATCCCGGATTTCGCCGACCATGACCACGTCCGGGTCCTGGCGCAGGATGGCGCGCAGCGCGCGGGCGAAGGTCAGTTCGACTTTTGTATTCACATGCGTCTGGCTGATGCCATCGATGTAATACTCGATCGGGTCTTCGACCGTCATGATGTTGCGGCTGCGATCATTGAGTCGCGCGAGCATCGCGTAGAGGCTCGTGGTCTTGCCCGAGCCGGTCGGCCCGGTGACAAGCACGATACCGTGCGGGTGACGAATCAAATCGCTGGCCAGCTTCAGTGACTGTGGCGGCATGCCGAGATGTTCGAGATCGAGACGACCGGCCTGCTTGTCGAGCAGGCGCATCACGACGCGTTCCCCGGAACCGGTGGGCAGGGTCGAGACACGCACATCAACAGCACGCCCGGCCAGTCTCAGGGAAATGCGTCCATCCTGCGGCAAACGTTTCTCGGCGATATCGAGTTTCGCCATGACCTTGATGCGCGACACGAGCAACGGCGCCAGCACACGTTTCGGCTCGAGCACTTCATGCAACACGCCATCGACGCGCATACGCACGACAAGGCGATTTTCATAGGGTTCGATATGGATGTCCGAGGCATTCGCCTTGACCGCCTCGGTGAGCAGTGCATTGATGAGCCGGATGATAGGCGCGTCATCCTCGCTCTCCATGAGGTCTTCGGGTTCCGGCAGATCACCGGCAATCGACAGCAGGTCACCGCCATCAAAATCATCCATGACCAGCATCGCGTCGTTCGAGCCCTGCTCGTATTCGCGCTGCAGGCGTTGCGCGAACTCGCTCTTGTCGAGGGTAGTGATCAGTAATGGCTGACCGAGCACGCGGCGTACTTCCGCGAACACGAGTGCTGACGTGTCGGCGCAACACAGTAGCTCGAGCACACCGTCCCGTTCCTCCCCCAGCAGGACGCCGTGCCGTTTCGCATAGGCATAAGGCAGGCGTCGCACCGTGTCTGTTTCCTGTTGCAACGTCGTATCATCCTGATTGACTTGCTCACTGAGCATTCGCTTACTGTCCGTCGTTTTCCATGAAAGGCGGTGGTAATTCGAGGAACTCGTCTACCTTCGGCAACACCGGCGCGACATCGTCCGGCAACAAGGACACGCCCTGTTGCTGACGTTCGAGTTGTTCGGCACGGATATAATTGTACTTCTTTGTTGCAATCGCAGAACCCCGTTGCGCATCGCGCAGGATCACCGGGTGCATGAACACGAGGAGATTGGTCTTCACCTTGGTCGAGCTGTTACTGCGGAACAACGCGCCGAGTACTGGCACATCACCAAGCAGCGGCACTTTCGATTCATTTTCCTGCAGGTCATCCTTGATCAGGCCACCGAGCACGACGATCGAACCGTCATCGGCAAGCACACTCGTCTTGATCGAACGCTTGTTGGTAATGATGTCGCTCGAGTTGACTGTCGTGCTGGTCGGCACGACGCTCGACACCTCCTGCGTGATATCGAGCTTGATGGCATTGCCTTCATTGATTTGCGGTTTCACCCTCAACGTCAGACCGACGTCCTGGCGCTGGATGGTCTGGAACGGGTTGGCCAGGCCACCCGTGGTCTGCGTCGTGCCGGTGAGAAAAGGCACGTTCTGGCCGACAATGATCTCGGCCTCTTCGTTATCGAGCGTCACCAGGCTCGGCGTCGACAACACGTTACTGTTCTCGTCTGAAGCAATCGCGCGCAGCAACACGGCAAAGCGGTTGTCCGAGGTGATATTGCCGAGCCCGAGGCTGAGGCCGGTACCCAGCGTGGAGATTGAACCGACCGGGTCAGCGATGATGCCGACCAGGCTGGTGCCACTGGTGCCGGGGAAATTGGTGCCGGCGATCGGCCCGCTGCCGCTGCTGGAACCGTCCACCGCCCATTGCACGCCGAGCTCGGAACTTTTCGTCGAGGTCACCTCGGCAATCACGGCCTCGACCAGTACCTGGGCACGGCGCACGTCGAGCTGGCGCACCACGGCCTGCAACGAACGCATCAGGTCCGGCGGCGCAGTGATCACCAGCGCGTTCGTGTTCGGATCCGCCTGGATGTTGATGTCACCATCGCGCTTGCCTGCGGCCTGGCCCTTGCCATCGCCCTTGATGCCCTCGCTGACACTGGTCAGTACCGGCACCAGGCTCTCCGCATCGGCATACTTCAGGTACACGACCCGGGTGTTGCCGGTAGCGTCATCCGGCGTGTCCAGGTGGCTGATCAGGGCGCGCAGGCGCAGGCGTTCGGCCTTGTCGCCGCCGAGCAGGATACTGTTGGTGCGTTCATCGGCAACCAGGGCGATCTGTCCGGTCGGCGCACCTTTGACGGCCGCGGGTTGCTGTTTCAGGCCGTTGAGAATACGTACCATTTCCGCCGCCGAGGCATGCTCGAGACGAATCACCTCGATGTCATCGCCACTGGGCTTGTCGACGCGGCGGATGATACGCAAAATGCGCGCGATATTGTCGGCGCGATCCGAAATGATCAGCGTATTCGATTGCGGGAAGGCGGCAAGATGGCCCTGTTGCGGGATCAACGGCCGCAGGATAGGCACGAGTTGCATGGCGTTGACATAATCAATATTCACGACGCGCGTCACGACCTCATCACCGATACCGGCCTGCACCGGGATACCAGCCTGTTTGGCCGAGGCATCCGGAATGATCTTGATCGACTTGCCGCTTGGCACCGCGGCAAAACCGTGTACCTCGAGGATGGATAAAAATATCTGGTACAGCTCTTCACGGCTCACACCTTCATGCGAGATAACCGTGACCTTGCCCTTGACGCGCGGGTCAACAATAAAATTTTTGCCGGTCTTTTGCGCCACCGTGGAGATCAGGGTCGTGATGTCCGTGTTCTCCATATTCAGCAGTGCGGTTTCATCATCAGCGAAGTGCTGATCCGCCCGTGCCGTGCCCATCATCACGGCCACTGTTACACATACTGCCAACCAGATTTTGTTGTTGTCTTTATACCGCATACTGATTTCCGACTTGCTGCATAGACAAATAAAGTGACGACACCACCTGCCCGAGCTACGGCGCGGGCAAATCATGCGTCACATTGTCTGATTCCGTTACTACCGGTTACCGTCCTCGCCAGCAACCGCCCCTTGTTCTTGTTACTGTATTTGTAATTCTTTGTTGTTAAGCAGCTTGCGTTGCAGGGTCAGCGTTTCCAGGCGGCCACGATACTGCAATATTACGCGATCAGCATATATCTCTTTTAACTGCGCACCGCCCGGCAGTGTCTGGCCAATCGCGTAGCCCTTTTCCTTGCCGCCACGCGGACCGACAATCGCCACCGCCTCACCCGCCTGGCCGGAAGCGATCACGCCACGCAGTACCAGGTTCAGTTTCGTTTCCGGTGCCACGGTCGGCGCCTGCTTCACGGACTCCAACTGCGCCTTGCCGAACAGGTGTAACTGCGCGATCTGTAGCGCTTGCTGACGCTGTATCGTTTCCGGTAGCGGTGCCGCTATCGCCGCGGACGTGTCCTTGTGTGGGGCCGTTGATGACATCCAGTGCAGGGTCGCGTTCACAAGTGCATTTACCAGCAATACAGCCAGCAGGAGATTAACCAGCCACGGCAGGTAGCGTGCCAGTCGTTCGCGGTGCACACCGCGTACTATACCTTGCAGATACCCCATCTTCTGTCATCCGCATCTGTATGTTGTAGCGTAATTATTTTCTCTGAATATTTTTACGCTTTCTTTGCTATGTGATTGATACTAGCAGAATTTTATACTTATGGTGAAATCAGGAGGAAGGCCGTCTCGACGAAGATTTGCCTGTACCACGTCGACCTGAACCGCGATGCCCCCGTTGTGATTTGTCACCGCGGGCAGGACGGGGTATGCGCTCGACGCGTACCGGCGGCTGAATATCATCGAGCAGCATGCCCGGCTCGACCGTCCCGACCGGCAGTTTGTGTTCAATGAATTCCTCGATATCCATGAGATTGAAGGCGTAGGTCTCGCAGGCGAAACTGATCGCATCGCCGCTTTCACCGGCGCGCGCGGTACGCCCGATACGGTGCACGTAGTCCTCGGCATTGTCCGGCAGGTCAAAATTAAAGACATGACTGACACTGGGAATATGCAGGCCGCGGGCCGCCACATCGGTGGCTACCAGTACGGCCAGTTTGCCCTCGGTAAATTCGGCGAGCAGGCGCTGACGTTTTTTCTGCGGTACATCGCCGGACAACAGCGCGGCATGAATACCGTTGCCTTCGAGGTAACCCCAGACCTTTTCCGCCGCGCGCTTCGTGTTCGTGAACACGATCGAACGGCTCGGGTCGCCGTGTTTCATCAGCCCCAGCAGCAGGGGGATCTTTTCCTCGTTGGCGGTGTGATACACGAGTTGCGTGACGCGGTCGGCCGTGACGGTTTCCGTCTCGATCACGATCTGCTCGGGGTTGTTCATGTGCTCGTAGGCCAGTTCCATGACCCGGTAGGACAGGGTCGCCGAGAACAACAGCCCCTGGCGTTCTTCCGGTTTCGGCGTGCGGCGCAGCAAGAATCTGATATCCTTGATAAAACCAAGGTCGAACATGCGATCGGCCTCGTCCAGCACGACCACTTCGATAGCGCGCAGGTCAAACACATGCTGTTTGAAAAAATCGATGATCCGGCCCGGCGTACCGATCAGGATGTCACAGCCCTGCGCCAGGCTATCGCGCTGCTTGTCGTAATCCGTGCCGCCGTAGATCAGCGCGCGCTTCAGGCCCGTGTGCTTGCCCAGCAATTCAGCATCCTTTTCGATCTGGATCGCCAGTTCGCGGGTCGGCGCGAGGATCAGGGCGCGCGGCTGGTTCGGCTTGCGCTTCGGATCCGGGCTTGAACGCAACAACCGCGTCATGGTCGCGAGCAGGAAAGCGGCCGTTTTACCCGTACCGGTCTGCGCCTGGCCGGCCACGTCATGTCCGGCCAATGCCACGGGCAGGGTCCGGGCCTGGATCGGGGTACATTTCGAAAAACCAGCATCTTCAAGGCCTTGGAGCAGGGAAGCGGGCAAATCGAAGTCGGCGAAAGTCTTGTCTGTAAGGTGTTGTTCTGTCATGAGAACGCAAGCATAACACGCTTTGGGCTTGCATTAGCCCTGCGCTTGGGCTCAAATGGACAAATCGCGCCGCATCTGTCGCGGACTCGTTACATAAGAACATGGTGGAGGCACGCTTTGAGCGACAAAATCGTTCACGTCACTGACGACACATTCGAGGGTACTGTTATTTCGGCTGAAGGGCCGGTCCTCGTGGATTACTGGGCTGACTGGTGTGGTCCCTGCAAAATGATTGCACCTATCCTCGATGAGATTGCCGAGGAATATGGCGAACGGATCATGATTGCCAAGCTGAATATCGATGAAAACCCGAATACCCCGCCGAAGTACGGCATTCGCGGTATCCCGACACTGATGCTGTTCAAGGGCGGTAATGTCGAAGCAACCAAGGTTGGCGCTGTTTCCAAATCACAGCTCACCGCCTTTATCGATAGCAACCTGTAAGCGGGCAATACAACATATAACCGGCGCGGCGGTGTTCAAGGTTCTGGACGCCGCCTGCTTTTGGTGCTAACTTTAGCCTCCGTCGGAATAGTGGGGTTATAACAATAGTTACTCCTTCCTTGAGGATGGTCCGGTAAAAACCCGGATTCGCCACTACCCCGGCCAATCATATTTGTTAATACCAACCCGTTACCCGAAACATATTCCAAAGGATTATTACGTACAGATTCGCTCCAGCGACTGACGTTTATACAAACCCTCCAACGTTTTACCCGGTTTCAATCACACCCGTGAGACAACTATGAACCTTACCGAACTCAAACAAAAACCCGCATCAGAACTCATTGAAATCGCCACCTCCATGGGCATTGAAGGCATGGCGCGATCACGTAAACAGGACATCATCTTCGCTATCCTGAAGGCACACGCGAAAAGCGGTGAAAACATTTACGGTGATGGTGTACTGGAAATCCTGCAGGACGGCTTCGGCTTCCTGCGCTCTGCGGAAGGTTCCTACCTGGCCGGGCCGGACGACATTTATGTCTCGCCAAGCCAGATTCGACGCTTTAACCTGCGTACCGGGGATACTGTTTCCGGCAAGATTCGTCCGCCGAAAGACAGCGAACGTTACTTTGCCCTGCTCAAGGTCAGCGAGATCAATTTCGAGGCCCCGGACAAGGCCAAAAACAAGGTGCTGTTTGAAAACCTGACCCCCCTGCATGCCAACGAACGCCTCGTCCTGGAAATCGGTAACGGCAGCAGTGAAGACATCACGGCACGTATCATCGACCTGTGTTCGCCTATCGGCAAGGGTCAGCGCGGCCTGATCGTCTCGCCGCCAAAGGCCGGCAAAACCATGATGCTCATGAACATCGCGCAATCTATCACGGCAAAGTGTCCGGACTGCCACCTGATCGTCCTGCTCATCGACGAACGCCCGGAAGAAGTCACGGAAATGTCACGCTCGGTACGCGGCGAAGTCGTGTCTTCAACCTTCGACGAACCGGCCAGCCGCCACGTACAGGTTGCCGAGATGGTGATCGAAAAGGCCAAGCGACTCGTTGAACACAAAAAAGACGTCGTCATCCTGCTCGACTCGATTACCCGTCTGGCGCGTGCCTACAATACCGTCGTGCCGTCATCCGGCAAGGTCCTGACAGGTGGTGTCGATGCCAACGCCCTGCAACGACCGAAGCGCTTCTTCGGTGCGGCGCGTAATATCGAAGAGGGTGGTTCCCTGACTATCCTCGCCACTGCGCTCGTCGATACCGGCTCACGCATGGACGATGTGATCTACGAAGAATTCAAGGGCACCGGCAACATGGAACTGCACCTGGATCGCAATATTGCCGAAAAACGTGTTTACCCGGCGATCAATATCAACCGCTCCGGCACGCGCCGTGAAGAGCTGCTGACCAAACCCGATGAACTGCAGAAAATGTGGATCCTGCGCAAACTGCTGCACCCGATGGACGAACTCACAGCCATGGAATTCCTGCTCGACAAGCTGAAGGCCACCAAGACCAACGCCGAGTTCTTTGACTCGATGAAGCGCTAGACTTAAAAAAGCCGGGCTCAGCCCGGCTTTTTTATATTGCAGATTGATGATTGAGGAGTGATGAATTCATCAATCATCGTTCTGCATTCATTATTCATGAAGCACCGGCACCGCCCCCCAGATCTTCTCCGCGTACTCACGAATACTGCGGTCACTGGAAAACTGTCCCATGTTCGCGATGTTGACAATCGCCGCGCGCGTCCAGGCATCCGGCTCGGCATACAGCTCATCAATACGCTGTTGGCAG
>JASFME010000058.1:0-10964 GCA_050117725.1 Granulosicoccaceae bacterium
CGGTAAATTGCGTTTCATGACGGGTGAGTACTGTGCCCTCGAGGATGTGGATGCAATGTTGCTGGTAACAGAGTGGAAACAGTTCCGAAATCCGGACTTCAATCGCATGCGTAACAATATGCGTGGCCATGTTATTTTTGATGGCCGCAACCAGTATGATCCGAAACAGCTGGCAGATCTGGGCTTCTACTACTATTCGATTGGCCGCCCAACCTTTCTGCCCGCAAAAACTATGGCTCAGAGGAGCACCGCGGCCTGATGAAAAACGGGGTGACCAGGTCACCCCGTTTCTGTTTCCGTGCTGTTATTCTGTTCAGCCGGCCAGTTCCAGATCATCCTGCACGGCACCGACACCCGCTTTGGCACAGGCCTCATCGGTTTTGCCATCCGGGGCGCCGCTGACACCGACACCACCCATGATGTTACCGCCGATATTGACCGGCACACCGCCGGCACTGATGACAAGACTATCCAGTTTCGGCACGGAATAGGAACCCTTGAAGCGACCTTCCAGTGCCGATGTTGCAGAGTTGAAGGCCATTGCCGTGTGTGCCTTTTGCTTGCTGATCGGTACGGTAATGTCCATGGCCAGGACATCGCGCAAAACGACCTGCGGGTGACCACCACGATCGACGACGGTCACGGCAATTTGCACGCCCTGTTTTCGGCATTCTTCAATCGCGGCCTGGCCAATGCGCATGGCGGTTTCCAGTGACAGGCGTTTGATGTCGACTGTCAACGGTGCTTCTTCAGCATGGCTCATCGCAGGCAGGCACAGGCCGGCGAGTAAGGCAGTAGTGGGTAGAACAGTTTTGTATGACATGTTGGGCGCTCCTGTTTGAACAAGGTAGCTACTAATTAGCACGACCATGACAAGATTAAAAGTATATCCATAAAATTCTGGCTGCTTTTCCAATAAGACATTCTTTATTATATATATACCGCCCGGTTATGGTCATGGCCTGCATGAGCGAGAGCACAAGATATGAGTGCTTGCCAGGGTTGCCAGGTACTGGTACACCTGTTTCAAATATTGTCCAGGCAACACCACCCTGACGAATGATTGGCATGGCAAGTCTTTACTATATTCATGACCCGATGTGCAGCTGGTGCTGGGGCTTCAAACCGGTGCTTGCTGAACTGGTAACTGAATTACCGCGTGAGATTGAGTTCAAACGCCTGCTCGGCGGACTGGCAGCAGATAGCGATGAGTCCATGCCTGAAGACATGCAGCAGATGTTACAGGCCACCTGGCAGCGTATTGAAGAGTGCATACCCGGTACCCGGTTCAATTTCGCTTTCTGGACCGAGTGCCGGCCACGGCGTTCGACTTACCCGGCGTGCCGCGCCGTGATCGCCGCGCGTCAGCAGGGCGAGCAGTTTGATGTGCAGATGACCGAGGCCATCCAGCGTGCCTATTACACCCAGGCGCGCAACCCCTCGGATGCCAGTACCCTGATCGAACTGGCTGCAGAACTTGGTCTGGATGTGAAGGCTTTTAGAGATGCTCTCGTATCGGATGCCGTTGAACACCAGTTCCAGGCTGAAATCGCCGAGGCTGCCGGGCTCGGCGTGGAGGGGTTGCCGGCGCTCGTACTCGTCGATGGCGCGTCACGCCGGCAGATCCCCGTGGACTACACGGATGCGGCCCCGATGCTGGAGTTGATCGAGGCGCTACGTGCTGACTAATCCCTTCATCTGGCCGTCATACATTCATCATATAATTGACACAGGTATCATTCACTTCAAAAGGTAATCAGGCTATGGCACGAGTCGGGATAAATGGTTTCGGTCGGATGGGGCGCCTGGGGTTTCGCGTTGCCTGGCAACGCGGGCTGCTGAACTTGTCAAGGGTCAACGAGATCAGTGGTGATGCGGCATGTGCTGCGCACCTGCTCAAGTTTGACTCGGTGCATGACACCTGGGCGGTTGATTGTGCCGCAACCGCGGACAGCCTGCTCGTTGCTGGCAAGGCGATTGCCTACAGCTCGAATCCCGCTATTGCCGGGACGGACTGGTCGGACTGTGACATCGTTATCGAGGCGACGGGCAAGTTTCGTCAACCTGAACAGTTGCAGGCCTATTTCGAGCAGGGCGTAAGAAAGGTCATTGTTGCGGCGCCGGTCGAGGGGGCGCTGAATATCGTCTATGGCGTCAATGACCATGAATACGATGCCGCGCAGCATCACTTGTTGACGGCCGCTTCCTGCACGACCAATTGTCTGGCACCGGTGGTCAAGGTCATGCATGAGAAGGTTGGCATCAAGCATGGCACGATGACGACGATCCATGACATTACCAATACCCAGACAATCGTTGACAAGGGCCACAAGGACCTGCGGCGGGCCCGTGCCTGTGGTCAGTCGCTGATCCCGACCAGCACGGGGTCGGCAAAGGCGATAACGAAAATATTTCCTGAACTGCAGGGCAAACTGAACGGCCTGGCGGTACGGGTGCCCCTGTTGAATGCCTCCCTGACGGATTTTGTTTTCGAGGCCATGCGAACGGTAACGGTGGAAGAAATCAACGCCTGTTTCCGGGAAGCGGCAGCAGGTGAACTGAAAGATATTCTTGGTTATGAAGAACGGCCGCTCGTGTCGGTCGACTATCGTAATGATCCGCGTTCGTCAATTATTGATGCGCCATCGACCATGGTCATCGATGATACGCAGGTCAAGGTGCTTGCCTGGTACGACAATGAATGGGGTTATGTGAACCGCATGATCGAACTGGCGGAGAAAGTTGCACAAACTCTGTAGTGTACTGCACCTGAACTTGCCATGAGCAAAGGCTGCCGTTAGGGTTACCTGAAACCCTGACGGATCTGTCTATGTCTGCACGTCTTAATGCCGGCGAAATCTGGGGCGGTGTTGCCGCCTCGTCGGTGATCCTGCCGCAGGCGATGGCCTTCGGCGTGGCTCTGTGGGGGAGCTTTAGCACTGATGTTGCGTCCGGCGCGATGGCGGGATTGTTTTCTGCAGCGTTGTTCAGTCTTGTCTCAGGGATCGCCGGTGGCACGCGCGGCATGATCTCGGCACCTACCGGGCCGACTCTCGTCCTGGTCAGTGGCACGGCGATCAGCCTGACCCGGCTCGGACTCACAGGTGATCAAGTATTGTTGTCCCTGATCTGGGTGTTGCTACTGGCCGGTATCGGCCAGGTACTCATGGGCCTGTCGAACTCAGGTCGCCTCATAAAGTTTATTCCTTACCCTGTCGTTGCCGGTTTCATGACAGGCTCTGCCTTTCTCATGGTCGGTTCACAATTCAACCCCGTCACCGGTGCCAGCATGACGCAATTCGCCGAGACACACTGGTTGCCGGTAACGACTGCTGCTGTGACGTTTGTCGCGATCATATATGTGCCGCGGCTGGTTGCCAGGGTACCCGGCCCCGTCGCGGGCCTGCTGACTGGTTCGCTCGTGTTTTACCTGCTGTCTGCGATCACGGGAACAGAGGCTCCTGCGGGCTGGACCGTGGGCAGCTTGCCCGCGCTGACCGGTTTGAAACCGGTTGTACCGCAATTGGCAGAAGGCTTGCCCTGGGGCTTGATCGTGCCGGCCGCGCTGGCGCTGGCGGTGCTGGCCTCGCTGGACAGCCTGTTGACCTCGGTGGTAGCCGACACCGCGACGCACGCCCGGCATAATGCACGGCGTGAGCTGGCCGGGCAGGGTGTTGCCCATATGCTGGCCGGTCTGTTTGGTGGCCTGGCCGGTGCCGGCACCACCGGTGCCACGGTCGTGGCAATCCGCAGTGGTGGTGGGCGATGGGTCGCGGTTGCAACGGCTGTTATGTTGCTTGTCATTGTCTTGTTGGCAGCACCGTTGGCGGCCTGGCTGCCGTTGTCGGTACTGGCCGGCATTATTCTGCATGTCGCGGTGTTCTCGATGTTCGAGCGCAGCATCCTGGTCTGGATTAAACATCGCAGCACACGGGTAGATGCGACGATCGCGGTAGCTGTTACGCTGGTTACGGTTTTTTATGATCTGATGGTTGCAGTTGGCGCGGGTGTGGTGATCGCTGTCGCACACTTTGTACGTGAACAGGTGCGCGCCCCGGTTATCCACGATTGTCATACCGCTGCACAACGTTCCTCGTTACGCCGGCGTACTGATGAAGAACGACGACTGCTGGAGCAACACGGCGATCGCGTTCTCGTTTACCGGCTGCGCGGCAACCTCTTCTTCGGTATGGTGGAACACTTGTTTGAAATTCTTGAGCCGGTTCTGAAACGGCAAGTGTGGCTGGTATTTGATATGCGCCGGGTCGACCAGGTGGATTTAACTGCGGTACGCATGTTGCAACAGATTGCCGAGTGGGCCAGCGAACGAGGGGGTGAAGTCGTGTTTGCCAACGTGCATGATGTGCGTGGGCTGAAGAGCAAGGTTGCGAAAAGCCTGAAACGTATTGCTCCCTATGCGCCCAGTCACAGTGTGAAAACGTTTATCGATACTGATGAGGCGCTTGAGTACGCCGAGAACTGTTTACTGGGATCGCTCGGCCAGATCCCTGCCGATCTCGACAGGCAGGTACTACCGGCCGAGGTCGGGTTGCTGCGCAAGCTGTCACCTGCTGAGCAACAGGCGATACTGGATGTCGCCAGACCCAGGCAGGTACGGGCCGGCGAGGTATTGTTTCGGGCCGGTGACCCCGGCGATGCCCTGTATATCGTGTTGTCTGGTCGCGTTGATATTCTTTTGCCGTATGGCAGGAAGCATTACCGGCGAGTTGCGAGCTTTGGTCCGGGCACGTATTTCGGTGAAGTCGCCTTGCTTGAACCGGGTCCCCGTACGGCGGATGCCCGGGTGCTGTATGAGGGGGAACTGCTGGTGTTTGATAGTGAGGCCTTGCACACCCTCGAAGCACAATCACCGCTGATAGCCAGCCATATGCTCGTGGCGCTGGGCAGGACCCTGGCCGATCATTTACGCTGGGCAGACCAGGAATTGCGACGGCTTTCGGATTGACAGCCGTATTAAGGCAGTCGGTTAGGGGAGGCAGGGATGTTTGAAGCAGTAGAACTGGGGCAGGTACTCGACAAGGATAGCTTCAAGGCGCAGGAGGCCGAGATCCGTGCCAGCCTGTTACAGGCGCAACGCGAACTGGCGGAGAAAAATATCCCCATGTTGCTAATCGTTGCCGGCGTCGAGGGCGCCGGTAAGGGTGAAGTCGTGGATCGCCTGCACAAGTGGTTCGATTCGCGCAATCTTGAGACCCATGCTTTCTGGGACGAAACTGACGAAGAACTGGAGCGCCCACCCGCCTGGCGTTTCTGGAAGCGCCTGCCGCCGCGCGGCGAGATCGCCATCATGTTCGGTGGCTGGTACTGGGCACCCTTGTATGCACATGCCAGCAAGGTCAGCAGTGATTCGGATATCGATGAGGCTACGCGCCGTATCAATGAGCTGGAACATATGTTGTATGTGGACGGCATGTTGATCGTCAAGCTCTGGTTTCATCTGTCCAGACCTTTTTTCAGGAAACGCATGAAACGGCACCGCGAGATCGAGGTGCACCTGCATCGCCGAGACAAGAATCGGGACAGGACGCCCGACTACAATGATTTTCTCAACTCGGCGGAACGTATGATACGGCATACAGACAGCGGCGAGTGCCCGTGGCAGCTGATTGAATCGGACGACAGCCGTTTCCGGGATGTGAGTGCTGCCAGAACCATCCTTGCGCGCATCCATCAGCGCCTGCATGAGCAGCGCAGTGTAGAGAAACGCACGGGTCTGCACCCACTGGTCGAGTCTGTCGGCGATAACCCGGTAACGATTCTTGACCGGGTCGATTTGTCATTGCGCTACACTAAAAAGGAATACGACAAACTGCTCGCTGATTACCAGAAGAGACTGCACCGCCTGACGTGGCAGGCCTATGATGCAAAACGTTCCATCGTGGTCGTGTTTGAAGGCTGGGACGCGGCAGGCAAGGGCGGTGCCATACGGCGTATCACCTCGGCGATGGATGCACGCCTGTATCGCGTGATCTCGGTGGCGGCACCGTCCGACGAGGAACACGCCCATCATTACTTGTGGCGGTTCTGGCGGCAGGTGCCGCGTGCCGGTTACATGACGATCTATGATCGTTCCTGGTACGGCAGGGTGCTGGTCGAGCGCGTCGAAGGTCTCGCCGAGCCACATGAATGGATGCGTTCCTACCGCGAGATCAATGATTTCGAGGAGCAACTCACCGAACATGGCACGCTGCTGCTGAAGTTCTGGCTACATATCAGCAATGAAGAACAGCTAAGCCGCTTCAAGGCACGCGAGCAGACGAGTTGGAAAAAACACAAGATTACGGAAGAAGACTGGCGTAATCGTGAAAAATGGCAGGCTTACTGGCAAGCCGTGAATGACATGGTGGAACATACCAGCACTTCGAACGCCCCCTGGACACTGGTGCCTGCGAATGACAAATACTATGCACGTATCCGCGTACTACAGACGATCTGTGAACGCCTGGAAAAGTTACTTGAGTAAATTATTAACGGTATTCATGTTGCTGCCACTGGCAACAACACTGCAGGCCAGGGACTCGGCATATTACCACGGCCCTATCAGTGCGGATGCCAATACACAGTTTTTTAAAGGCATCGCAGACCAGACTGTAAGCAGGCTGGTCATCGACTCGACTGGTGGTGAAGTAGAGGCCGGAATCGCGCTGGGACAGTGGGTCAACGATAATAATATTGATGTGATTGTTGAAGGTTATTGCCTGTCATCCTGCGCAAATTACGTGTTCCCCGCGGGTCGACAGAAAATCATCAGGCCCGGGGCCGTTGTGGGCTGGCATGGCAATTATCATCACCTTGCGGCAACCGGGTTATGGCGTGATGATGTCCGGCGGCGCATGCGCCGAGATGGGGAAGACGAGGCGACGGCAACACGGATAGTGCGCAAGCAGGTGGATAAGCTGGTGGCGCTGGAGAAACGGTTCTTTGCCCTGATCGGTGTCAACGAGTTTGTCTGTTGGGTAGGCAAGATGCCACCCTATAATATCCCTGCTTATTATTTTATGTCAGTGCAAGATATGGCGCATTTCGGTATTCGCAGTGTTACCGCGCCGGCTGATTATGTGGCTACCGATATGAGTCATCATGATGTCGATATCCGCTTGCTGGAGCTGCCTGGCAAGGACGGGCCTGGCGACGAACCGCCTGCAATGCCGACGTATCGAAATTGATGCCAACCCAGCCATATTGCATAAAGTTGCGAATATTGGCATGGTCATGTGCATCGGGGTGTTCCAGTACGTCCTTGCGGTAATAGTCACCGAAACAGTTCAGGGTCTGTTGTTCACTGAGTTGCTGTAAACGTGCGAAAGCAAAAATCTTGCAGGAGCCCTCGTTACAGCCAGCTTCATTTACTATCGCAGTTTCGCCTGCACCATTACTGAACCGGGTTGGCGTGTACTGGTAATGTTTATCTATCACCTCAATGACGTCGCTGAAGCGGATGGTTTCAGGGGTCGTGCGGATACAGTCGAGTAGTTCCTGTTCAGTCACGTGTATTGCCTTGTTGTGAAGTTGAAAAAAAGCTGTGGAATAATACTACAAAATATCCAGACAGGCCGGGCATGATTAAAAATATAGTATTCAGAGTATTAATGTTCGTAGCGAGTATGACGTGTTCAGCCCAGCTGTACGCGGCAACGGCTGACACGCTCGAAGTCAATATAGCTGACCAGGTGTTGACGATCGATCGTTATTCCGCTCAGGGTGAGTACCTTTTGATCTGGGTCGCACCGGGGTCCGGTTCGCATGCGCGCGTCTTCAATGCGGCAGAGGAACTGGCACGACGCGGTATCGAGGTCTGGCATGTGGATCTCGTTGAGAGCCTGTTTCTTACCGGTGGTACCAGTACCATGCGTTCCTTCGATGGTCGCTACGTGGCCGGCCTGATCGACACCGCGCATGATCGTACGGGTAAGCGTGTAGTGTTGCTCAGCCGCGCCTATGGAGTGCTGCCCTTGTTGAAAGGGGCGCGTCGTTGGCAGATCAATCATGAGCAGGACGGAGCCGATTACCTGGCAGGGGCCATATTGTTCTCCCCGGAAATGTATCGTTCTATCCCGGCGCTGGGCCTGCGGCCGGAATACGAACCGATTGCCGGCGCAACCAACATCCCGCTCATGATTTACCAGGGCGGGAGCCGAGGTAACCGCTGGCAATTTCCGGAGTTATTACAGAAACTGCAGGCGGGACAGGCGGTCGTGTTCGTGAAAATCATGCATGGCGTGACCGGCCTGTACTACGAAGGTGACATGGCACCGGCGACATTGCGTATGCTGGAGAGGGTACCGGCCGAGATCCCGGCTGTCGTCCGGCTGCTCGACAAGGTGCCGACACCGAAGCAGGCCTCGCCAATGTCCGAGGTGGCCGGCGCGCCGGCCACGCGTGGCCTGGATATTCAGTTGAAACCCTACAAGGGCAAACCGGTGCCGCTTGTCCTGGATCTGTACACGGCAGAAGGTGAACAGGTCACCCGCCGTGACTACCGGGGCAAGGTCACGGTGGTGAATTTCTGGGCGAGCTGGTGTCCGCCATGTGTCGAGGAAATCCCGTCACTGAACAGATTGCGCGACAAGATGCAGGGCGAGGCATTCGAACTGATCTCGGTAAATTACGCCGAGGATGAACAGGTGATCCGGCAGTTCCTGCAACACGTGAACGTGGATTTCCCCGTCCTGCTGGATACCGATGGCAAGGTATCGGCACGCTGGAATGTGTTCGCCTTTCCTTCCACGTTCGTGATTGGCCCGGACGGGCGAATTCATTATGGCGTAAATGCCGCGATCCACTGGGACAGCCCCGAGGTGATCGCGACGATTAAAGGTTTATTGCGTTGACCCTGTGCAAGTTGTACACAACCATGGTGTGACAAGGAGCCTGTATGCATCGGTTGATCTGCCTGCTGTGTTTACTCTGTACCGGCCAGTTGCTGGCCGGTGAAGCACCGCTTGTCTACGAACAGCAACAGGTAAGTGTTGTCGGCAGTCGATTTCAGGTCAGCCTGCCACGCGGTTATGTGCTCGAATTGTTGACGACTGTCCCCGACAAGCCCCGCCTGCTGACGTTTGGCCCCGATGGTGAGCTGTTCATGGGTTCACGTTCCGGCAAGATATACCGTTCCCTGCCACCCTATACCTCGGCCGAGGTGCTGGCTGAACTTGATGATTACCCGCACAGTGTCGCCCTGCGTGAGAATGAAATCCTGATCGCCCGGACAAGTGGCCTGTACCGGGCCGATTACCGTCCCGGCCAGTCGCGTATCCATGCCGACCAGTTGCAGTTACTCGCCGCACTACCGGGTGGCGGTGGGCATAACAGTCGCACGGTGCGTATTGGCCCGGACCGGCGCGTCTATGTCAGCCTTGGTATCAGCGGTAATTGCAGTAATGAATACCTCGGTGGTGATTATGCGTTTGCTGATCGGCGTGGCGGCGTGCTGGTGCTCGATGAGTCCGGCAAGCAACCGGTCTGGCGCACTCACGCGAGTGGCCTGCGCAACCCGGTCGGCTTCGACTGGCACCCGCAAAGCGGCGTGATGTATGCGAGTAACAACGGTCCGGATCACTGGGGCTTTGAACGGCCACCGGAATACTTCGCCCGCCTGTTGCCAGGGAGCTTTCATGGTATGCCGTGGTTCCAGTTCGACGGCAGGCAGCTGCGCCGCGATACTTGCATCAGCGCGCAACCACCGCGGCCGTTAACAGAGGTCAGCAAGCCGGTCGCAACCTTCCCCGCCCGCAATGCGCCGATGGGCGTGGCCTTCGTGCCACAAGGCAGCCAGTTCGAGCGCATCGACCATGATGCCGTGGTGGCACTGCGCGGCTCCTGGGGGACACAGCCCGCCGGTGGTGCGTTTGGTGATCCGGCCACGCGCCGGGAGCCGAAACTTGTTGTGGTGCGCTTCCAGCAGGGTGTGGCACAACGTGTCGATGATCTCGTCACCGGTTTCCAGCTCGAAGATGGCGCACGCTGGGCGCGACCGGTGGGGGTTGCCTTCGGCCCGGACGGTGCTCTGTATTTCACGAGTGACAGTGGCGTGGATGGCCTGTACCGCCTGCGCAAGCGCGCGCCCTGAAAACGACTTGATCCGGATCATGGTTTTCAAACAGGGTTTTAGCTGTAATGATATACAGGTTGATAAGCGAGGTGCGTGATGACAGAACAGGATAAACAGAGTTTGCTGGCAAGGCGTGATGCCTTACGCGAGCGGCTGGAAGCGATAGAGCGCGACTACCGGCAAGGGCTGGATGCGGATTCAGAAGAACAGGCAGTACAACTGGAGAATGCCGAGGTTCTCGAGGGTATCGCCAAGGCTGCAGCCGAGGAATTGCGACAGGTGGAAGAGCAACTTGCCGCACTCGATTGAAAACTATTACCAATTCACAGTTAAGAGGAAAGTTGTATGTTGGGTGAACATCATCATCTTGCCAATGAATTCCCGGAATTCAGGGACCGCATCCATGAGCTGAAATTGAGCGATGCACATTTTGCAAAGCTGTACGAAGAATATGAAGAACTCGATAAAGAGATTATCCGTATCGAGGAAGAGATCGAGACACCGTCTGACGCTTACACCGAAGAACTGAAAAAGAAGCGCCTGCTGCTCAAAGACGAGCTGTTCAGCATCCTGAAGAAGTCATAGCAGGTTCGCAGGATTAAAAAGTGGCCGGCCTTGTCAGAGGGTATAGTGACAGGGCCGGCCAAAATACTCTCAGGTCTGGGAGGAGAGAGAGTCCATTTCAAACCGTAATTCAACGGTTTCTTCGTAAATCATGTCGTCAATAAGCTGCTGGTTCATGCCATATGGCTCAAACTCGTCATCCGAGGTGAGTAACAGGTCATTCAGCATTTCGTCGTTGAATGTCACAAGCATGGTGATGACTCCTGTATGCAGCGGGTTACGTTTTTACTGTTACAACAACCGTGCCAGATCTGCCGGACTCCCCGGC
>JASFME010000059.1:0-10916 GCA_050117725.1 Granulosicoccaceae bacterium
GTGCCACGCGCGAGGTTCTCTGCCATCGGCATGCCCATTGCGCCCAGCCCGATAAAGCCAATCTTCAACATCTCACCAGTCCTCGAAATAGGTATAGCCTTCCAGGCCGGCGCGCAGCATCTTCAGACATTCCTCGCGCGCCTCGAAACCGAGCGTACTGGCCTCGGTCTTCAATTCATAGATCGTGTACAGCTCCTCGGCATCAAAACCCACGGCGCGCAGCATATCATCCACACGATCGCCGCTGATCGGTTCCTCAATGTAATGGCTGCCATCCTCCTGCACGATCACGTGCACCGAATTTGTATCACCGAACAGGTTATGGATATCACCGAGAATTTCCTGGTAGGCACCGACCAGGAACATGCCGAGGTAATACGGATCGTCACTGCGCACATTATGTACCGGCAGACTCGATTCTATGCCGGCGGCATCGACATACTGATCGATACGTCCGTCCGAGTCACAGGTTATGTCATTGAGGACAGCACGCCGCGCCGGTTCTTCACCCAGCCGGTGCAGTGGCACGATCGGGAAGATCTGCCCGATTGCCCAGACATCGGGCAGTGACTGGAACAGCGAGAAATTACAAAAGTATTTTTCCGCGAGCTTGTCGTTCAATTCATCGATGATCTCGCGCGCCGCACGGCTTCGCGGTGACAATACTTCGCGCAGACGATTGCAGGTGGCGAAGTACATCTGCTCGACACGGGCACGCTGTTCGAGTGTCAGCACGCCATGCGTGTACATCTCATGCGCCTCGTTCATGCCGTGCGAAATTTCGTGGTAGGCCTCGATGGCAGTACGCGCAGTGAGTCGCTGCAATACGGCCCACATGTCATGCAGGATCGCCGGCGCCTCCTGTTCGGGCGGCGACACGGAGGTGTCGCCTGCCGGATTGTCGACATCGATGACATTCGTGATCAACACAGCGTGATGGGCAGTCATGGCGCGACCCGACTCGGTCATAATATCCGGGTGCGCAAGCCCGCTCTGTTCACAGGCCTCCCACAGGGTATGGACGATGACGTTGGCGTATTCGTTGATACGGTAGTTCATCGAACAGAAACTGCGCGAGTGGGTGCCCTCGTAATCAATGCCAAGGCCACCGCCAACATCAACGCAACGAATGTTGACGCCAAGGCCATGCAACTCCGTATAAAACCGCGCGCACTCACGCATGGCGCGCTGTACATCGCGTATGTTTGCGATCTGCGAGCCCATATGGAAATGCAGCATCTCCAGCGCATCGAGCATGTCAGCCTCGCGCAAACGGGCCAGGGCCTGCAAGACCTGGTTCGCCGACAGGCCAAACTTGGATTTTTCACCGCCCGTGTTCTGCCACTTACCTGCCGCGATCGCGGCCAGCCGAACCCGCACGCCAAGCTGCGGCATGACGCCGCGCTCGCGCGCCAGCGCGATAACGAGGTCGAGTTCCGAGAGTTTTTCGATCACGATATAGACACTGTGGCCAAGCTGCTGACCAAGCAGTGCCAGTTCGAGGTACTCGCGGTCCTTGTAGCCGTTACAGACGATCACGCCATTTTCCTGCGGCGCCAGCGCGAGTACGGCCATAAGTTCCGGCTTGCTGCCCGCCTCCAGGCCCACAGCCCCCTGCCGATCATGCAGGATCTGCTCAATCACCCGGCGTTGCTGGTTGACCTTGATCGGATATACGGCCGTGTAGCGGCCCCGGTAACTGTGCTTGCGCATCGTCGCGTCAAACGCGCCACATAGCTGCCGCACCCGGTGCTGCAGGATACCGGCAAACCGCACCAGTACCGGCAAGGGCATGCCCGTGGCGCGCAATTCGCCGACCAGCGCATACAGGTCAATGTCGGCACCCTCCGAATCGCCATCCGGGTAAACCACGAGGTGGCCGGCGTCATTGATCCCCACATAGCCCTCGCCCCACTGGGCGAGGCTGTAAGTCTCGGCGGCCTGTTCAATATTCCATTCACTCATGCCGGCATTAGAGCCCAGAGTACAGCCCATGACAAGCAGCTTGCACGAAACATGGTGCTTCGGTATCTTCGCCGCCTTGATGACAAAAAATCGTACAGGAGTACGCTCCATGCGCCTCGATGACAGCTGGTTTACCGAAGCCTGTGATGAATGCGGCACTGCATTTTCCCTGCACCAGGCCCATAAGATCCATGACGAGCAGTCTGACTTCCAGCATATCGAGGTCTATGAAACGGCGAAGTTCGGCAAGCTCATGGTCATCGATGGCTATGTCATGCTGACCACGCTCGACAACTTCATCTACCACGAGATGATGTCGCACCCGGCGCTGTTCACCGCGACCGATCCGAAACATGTATTGATTATCGGCGGTGGCGACTCCGGCACCCTGCGTGAAGTCCTCAAACATGCCGCGGTGCAGCATGCCGTGCAGGTGGACATCGACGAACGCGTCACACGTGTCTCGGAAATGTTCTTCCCGGAACTGTGCGAGGCGAATGCTGACCCCCGCGCCGAACTGTTGTTTGAAGATGGCATAAAATATGTTGCCGATGCCGCCGATAGCAGTTTCGATGTCGTGATCATCGACAGCACCGATCCCATCGGCCAGGCCGCGCGCCTGTTCTCAACCGAATTTTATACCGATTGTCAGCGCATCCTGCGAGACGGTGGCGTGATGGTCGCCCAGAGTGAATCACCGCTGTGCCACCTGCCGCTGATCAAATCAATGCGTGGCAACATGCGCGAGGCGGGGTTTTCTGCCGTGCAGACCCTGCACTTCCCGCAACCGTGTTACCCGACCGGCTGGTGGTCATGCACACTGGCCGGCAAGGGTATTGCCCTCGACGCCTTTCGCTATGAGGCGGCGGCACAACGCGCATTCACCACCCGCTATTACAGTGCAGATGGGCATCGCGGCGCGGCCAACCTGCCGTTTATGCAGGAAGCGCTGGCTGACTGAAGCGACCACAGAGTTGCTGAATAAAAAATGGCGCCAGTGGCGCCATTTTTTATTGCTATGTACAAACCCGGCTGGTTCCTCATCTGCCGCACCACTTCTGTACATCTTTGTTTGCAGCGGCCTCGGCTTTTTTACGGGCCTGCTTGTCAAGAAAGCTGCGCTTGCCGTTTTTGTCATACACGTACAGGCCGCTCGAGGTTGTGTATTCCCTGTATCGATCGCGTGCAACCTGGCAGTTGTGGGCACGGACCTGCTTGTTGTGCTTTTCCCTGGCTTGTTGCTGTTTCTTTTGTGCCCGCTCGCGTTCGCGCATCTCAAGGTAACGACGCTGCGCTTCACGGCGCTGCCTGTCATAATCGGATTCGGCCAGCATAAGGCCGTCAATATGGCTATCACTGTAGGAAGGTGTGCCCAGCAGCATTCCGAGTACAACCAGTGCGATCAGCTTCCAGCCCTGCATAATGCCCTCCTTTGTTATATGTTTCGCCATTATTACGCCGCTCGGCGCGCACAGCAAATTAGCGCAGGCGTTCGAGGCGCAGGCGTTCACGATTATCGAACAGGCGGTGTGAGGCCAGCCACACCGCCGTCATCGTGCCAAAACCGGTGCCGGCCGCAATCAGAAACATGATCAGTATCTGGTATTTGACCGCCTCCATCGGTGCCGTGCCCGCGAGGATCTGGCCGGTCATCATGCCCGGCAGGCTGACGATACCGGCCGCTGCCATGGCATTGATAATCGGCAACATGCCGGCGCGCGTACTGTCATGGCGGATTGCCGTCATCGCCTGTTGCGCAGTTTCCCCAAACGCGAGCCGCGCATCGATAATGGCGCGCTTGTCGCGCGCCGTGCTGGTCAGTCTCTCGAGACCCAGTGCAATACCGGTCATGGTGTTGCCGAGCAGCATCCCCAGTAACGGGATCGCGTACTGTGGCGTGTACCAGGGATCGTTACCTATTATAAAAAGGAGTGACAGCAGGGTGACGGTAAAAGTCGAGATGAACATCGACAGCGTGCCCATGGCAAAGCCCCAGCCGCCGCGGAAGCGGTGCGTCTGCCGTGCCATGACCTCGCGCCCGGCCAGGAGCAGCATGATCAATGCTATACCGCTCATGTACCAGGGATTCACGTTATCAAACAGCAACTTGAGCACGAGACCAATCAACAATAACTGGACGGTGGTCCGTATCGCGGCAATAACCAGTTGCCATTCAACACCAAGCTTCAGGCGCAGGCTGAATACGGCGAGCATGATCACGAGTGTAGCGGCGATCCCGAGATCGAAAGCTGTCAGGCTAATCACGTTCATGCTGCCTGCTCCAGTTTGCCCCTGGCGATGACCAGCTGTCGCGTTGCGATACGCCTGATCTGCTCCGGCTCATGGCTGACCCAGATTGCCGCGGCCTGTTCCGCAGCCAGGTAATCCTTTACAAGTGCCTCCACACGCAGAGTATTGCCAGGGTCCACGTTGGCCGTGATCTCATCGAGTAATAGTACGCGTGGCCTGAACTGCAAGGCGCGCAACAGGGCAAGCCGCTGTTTCTCACCACTGGAGAGTCGCGCCACCGGCCAGGATTGCACCTCGTTGACAAAGCCGAGGCGGGTAAAATCCAGCTGCCCTGCATGCGGGAAGTGATCCGACACAGCGGGCAGCCACCAGTGACTTTCCGCCGCAAGATAGGCGACCTGTCGACGCCAGACAGGGGCGGCGATGACCTGCTGTTCCTCGCTATCCAGCATGATCTTGCCGGTATGGGGATCGAGATCGGCAAGCGCCCGTAACAACAGTGACTTGCCCGAACCGGATTCCCCGGCCAGGCACACGCACTCACCTGCCGCCAGCGACAGGCTGACCGGCCCGATCAGGGCGGTAGACACATTTTCCGCACGGAATAAAACTGGCGTATTCGACATATAATTCGGCTACTCGCAGCGATGCCGTTCATCAACCACAACAAGGAGCATCATTATGGCAGAACCCGATATGCCGCAACAGGTACCGTATGCCGTTGAACTTGAACCTGGTGATTACTGGTGGTGTGCCTGTGGCAAATCCGGCAATCAACCGTTTTGCGATGGCTCACATCAGGGCACGGAATTTGAACCGATCAGGTTCACTATCGCGGAAAAAACCAAAGTCTGGCTGTGTGGCTGCAAACGCACCCAGGACAAACCATTTTGCGATGGCACGCACAATCGAATTTAGGATTTATGAATGATGATTTATGAACGAAAAATCAATCATCAATAAGGTTACTTTCATCAGGTGTGTGGAAACAAGGCACAAACGGCCGTTGTGAGATTAATCCGATCAAGCGAGTGGATGCCAGGCACCGCTTCCGGTAACGAGGGTTGCTTTGATCAGGCGGATGGATGCAAGGCGCAAGCGGCCGAGAAAACGGAGTTTACACGTGAGTAAATGAGTATTTCGAGGCCGCTTGCAACACAGCAGACGCCGCCTCAGCAAAGCAACCAAAAAAGTGGGCGCCGAAGCGCCCACCAAATACCACCAGGTGAGAGGGGTCATTTGCTGGAGGTAAACTCTGGATAGGCCTCGAGGCCGATATCCACAAGGTCGAGACCTTCGTACTCTTCTTCTTCACTGACACGCAGGCCAATGACTGCCTTGATCACGAGCCATACGATAAAGCTGGCGATAAAGGTCCAGGCGAGGATGGTAACAAGGCCAATCAGCTGTGCTGACAGGGTTGCTTCCGGGTTGGTAAAGGCAACCGCAATCAGGCCCCACATACCGACCACACCATGTACCGAGATGGCACCGACCGGGTCATCGATCTTCAGCTTGTCGAAGCCAACAATCGAGAACACAACCAGTACACCACCAATCGCACCGACAATCGTCGACATGAGCGGGCTGCCGGCCAGCGGTTCTGCGGTAATCGCGACGAGGCCAGCCAGGGCACCGTTGAGCACCATGGTCAGGTCAGTCTTGCCGAACAGCAGGCGTGAGGTAATGATCGCGGCGATCACACCACCGGCGGCGGCGGCATTCGTGTTGACGAAGACCAGTGCCACGGCGTTGGCTTCCAGCACGTCAGACACCTTCAACTCCGAACCACCGTTGAAGCCGAACCAGCCCAGCCACAGGATGAACATACCCAGTGTGGCAAGCGGCATGTTCGCACCCGGGATCGGATGAACTTCACCATTCGGACCGTACTTGCCCTTGCGTGCGCCGAGTAACATGACACCTGCAAGTGCTGCTGCCGCGCCACACATGTGCACGACACCGGAACCGGCAAAGTCATTGAAGCCCAGGCCATCAAGGAAACCGCCGCCCCACTTCCAGTAACCCTGCATCGGGTAGATAAAGCCGGTCATAACCACGGCGAAGGCCATGAATGCCCACAGCTTCATACGTTCGGCCACAGCACCCGACACGATCGACATGGCGGTAGCAACGAACACGACCTGGAAGAAGAAGTCAGACAGCACCGAGTAATAAGGTGCATCGTCACCACCCTTGATGACATCTGCTACGGCATTGTCTTCCATGCCCAGGATGCCGCCGATACCCGGCCACCAGCTGTTCACGGCTTCTGCCGGGTACATGATGCTGTAGCCGTATAACAGGTACATGGTACAGGCGATGGCGAACAGGGCGACATTCTTGGTGAGAATTTCCGCCGTGTTTTTCGACCGCACAAGGCCAGCTTCAAGCATGGCAAAGCCAGCGGCCATCCACATAACCAGTGCACCGGATACGAGAAAATAAAACGTGTCCAGTGCGTATTTTGTTTCCAATATTGCTTCCACGATAACGCCCTCCGTATTGTGGCTTACAGCGCGTCCGGACCGGATTCACCGGTACGAATACGGACAGCCTGTCCAAGATCGAATACGAATATCTTGCCGTCACCGATCTTGCCGGTATTGGCAGCTTTCGAAATTGCTTCGATCACCTGGTCTGTGAGATCGTCGTTGATGGCGACGTCCAGTTTGACCTTGGGTAAAAAGTCCACGACGTACTCCGCGCCGCGATACAATTCAGTGTGGCCTTTCTGTCGGCCAAAACCTTTCACTTCCGTAACCGTAATGCCCTGCACGCCTATCTCTGATAGCGCTTCACGGACATCATCGAGCTTGAAAGGCTTGATGATTGCACTTACGAGTTTCATGTCAGTTCTCCTCGAATCCCTGCCCGCTACCGCGGGCAGGTTATCGTTATGAATTACAGGCTCTTAGAGACAGTAAAGACGATCTTGTCATCAGCAAGGTGATCGTCATCGACATCTGTGTCGGTGTAATCCAGGGCGAAGTCGAAACCACTATATGACTTGCTCAGACCAACCTTCCAGTCGTCGTAATCCGAGCTTGAATCATCAAAGTCGGAAGTGCCGTAGTGCAGCCCAATTGCAAAGTCTTGTGGTAACGGAACGTCGACATCGACATAGGTGTAGGTTGCATCACCCACACCGAAGAAGTCGTCGGAATAGGCCAGACCCACTGTTGCAGCCGCCGGACCAAAGTCGTAACTCAACGAGCCATAGACTTCTTCCGTATCATTGTCATCAAAGGTTGTATCCGGGTAGCGATAGGCCAGGTAGCCAATGTCGTAACCGATACCGCCGGCGAACTCACCACCGAATCCTGCATACAGGTCGAACTCCGCTTCCGCCCCGGCATAAAAATCTGAATCAACATTGGATGCCCAGACGCCAGCATACAAACCGCTGGAGTGCTCCATATCGAAGCCGCCCTGGATCGCCGGTGCGTTATCCGTCTGTGAAAAACCGCGGAATATATAGTTTGATGTAATGGCGACGTTGCCGCTGAAGCTCACTTCAGCAGCAGCCATAGAGGTGCTGGTTAGCAGCGCACTGGCCAGCAGCATCTTTGTTACGTTTTTCATGTCTTTCTCCTCAGCAAAAAAACAACAGTTATGTGCCCAATTTTCACCACCCGTGTGGTTTGGTACGCAGAGAATTGCACAAGCTGTGCCATATTAAAAAAACCCAGTAAATACATGGTGTTATGTTTTTATTCACGGGGTACCGAAAAACATGCCGCACCAGACTGAGCCAGCCTGCAGCAGGAGTGAACCATACTGGTGCGCAATTTTGCTGCGCCGAGTTGGGAAATTCGCCACACTATTCGCTACACTGTGCCCAGTGCTATATACGCGAAAGAGGTTGTCATGCAGGAACAGCTCATCGAAGAACTGACCCGATTGCTTTCGAAGGAGTTACCGGATATCGGCAGCGGCTTGACCGAGGATATCCAGCAACATGTCAGGCTGGCGGTCATGGCCGCGCTGCAAAAGATGGATGTCGTGACCCGCGAAGAGTTTGATGTACAGCAGGCCGTGCTGGAACGCAGCCGCGCAAAGCTCGAGAAGCTTGAAGCGCAGATCGCCGAACTGGAGAAAGCCCTGCAATCTTCGTAAGATAGTTGTTACAAGCCGGTCCATGGAACTGGACCCGTTCTTATCACAGACACTCAGGGATGAATTATGTCGCTCGCCATTCTCTACAGTCGTGCCGTGCACGGGGTTGACGCCCCGCTCGTACAGGTCGAAGTCCACATCTCCAACGGTCTGCCCGGCCTGTCGATTGTCGGTCTGCCCGAAGCCGGGGTACGCGAAAGCAAGGATCGCGTGCGCAGCGCCATTATCAACAGCCATTTCGAATTCCCGGCAAGGCGTATCACGATCAACCTGGCCCCGGCGGATCTGCCCAAAGAGGGCGGCCGCTTTGATCTGGCCATCGCACTCGGTATTCTCGCCGCCTCCAGCCAGATCAGCAGCGAACAATTATCAAGATATGAATTCGTCGCCGAGCTCGCCCTGACCGGCACGCTGCGCGCGGTGCCCGGTGTATTACCGATTGCCCTGCATACGCGCCAGGCCGGCCATGCCCTGTTCACGGCCGAGGACAATGCCGCCGAGGCAGTCCTCGCCGACGGGCTCGAGGTATTTGCCGCCAGCCATCTGCTCGAGGTCTGCGCCCACCTCAATGGCGAACAACCCCTGGCGGCGCAGCAGGTACACACATCAGCCGTTAACGACACACCTCACCCCGACCTTGCCGATGTGCATGCCCAGCATCATGCCAAACGCGCCCTCGAAATTGCCGCGGCCGGTGGCCACAGCCTGCTCATGATCGGTCCGCCCGGTACCGGCAAGACCATGCTCGCCAGCCGCCTGCCCGGGATCCTGCCGCAAATGGATGAGGATGAGGCGCTGGAGGCCGCTGCCGTGCAGTCCATCAGCGCCCAGGGCTTTGATGTCTCGTTGTGGCGGCAGCGACCATTTCGTACCCCGCACCATACGGCCTCGGCCGTGGCACTGGTCGGCGGTGGCAGCCATCCGCGTCCCGGAGAGATCTCGCTGTCCCATCACGGTGTGTTGTTCCTTGATGAGTTGCCGGAATTCGATCGCAAGGTCCTCGAGGTGTTGCGCGAACCGCTCGAGTCCGGACACATCACAATCTCACGCGCGGCCCGCCAGGCCAATTTTCCCGCGCGGTTTCAACTTGTCGCGGCGATGAACCCCTGTCCGTGCGGCTACCATGGCGACAACAGCGACCGTTGCCGTTGCACGCCGGATCAGATCGCCCGCTACCGCGCCCGGCTGTCCGGGCCGCTGCTGGACCGCATCGACATGCACATCGAGGTACCGCGGCTAGCACGCGAACAACTGCAACAACAACACACCGATGCCGAATCCAGCGCCAGCGTACGCGAACGCGTCAATCAGGCGCGCGCGCACCAGTTGCAGCGCAACGGTTGCACCAACCACCTGCTGGACAGCAAGGCAGTGGAACAACATTGCCGGCTCAGTACGGCGGATGCCCTGTTACTGGACCGCGCCATTGATCAACTTGGCCTGTCAGCGCGCGCCTGGCACCGCATTCTCAAACTGGCCCGCACCATCGCTGATCTTGATCAGGCGGATGCGATCCGCACCGCCCACCTAACCGAGGCAATCGCTTACCGCAAACTGGATCGCAGCCTGTCCGACTGAAATAACAGCAGCGATACGTTATGATCTGCCCTGCGGTAACCAGGTAGCAGTCTAAACCATGAACAAAATTCGCTTGCGTATCCCGGGCAGCCTCGGGGCGGCACTCGGTGCCGAACTTGATCTGCCGGAACATGGCCGACCACGCGCCTATGCGCTGTTTGCCCATTGTTTTACCTGTTCGCGCAACCTGAAATCCTTTCATATCATCTGTGAGATCCTGGCGCGTGCCGGCATCGGTGTATTGCGTTTCGATTTCACCGGCATCGGTGACAGTGACGGTGATTTTTCGCAGACCAATTTTGCCACCGATGTAGCTGACATTATTGCGGTGGCCGAATACATGAGTGCCAACTATGCGGCACCGCAACTGCTGATTGGTCATTCCATGGGCGGTACAGCTTCGCTGGTTGCCGCGCGTCGCCTGCCTTCGGTCCGCGCCGCGGTGACCATTGCCGCACCGGCTGATCCCGGACATGTGGCACGCTACTTCATTGGCAAACGCGTCGATGTGACACGACAGGGCAGGGCGGAGATCGTGATCGGGGGTAGCCGTTTTACGATCGGCAATGATTTTTTCAAGGACCTGGCTTACGCCGAAAACGGCAGCGAGTTGGCAGGTTTCAACAAGCCGTTGCTGGTTTGTCACTCGGTTGATGATGAAATGGTCAGCTTCCATCAAACACAACACCTGCTTGATCACACCGGCCGGCCTGCTTCACTGCTCAGCGTGAGCAATGCTGATCACCTGCTCAAGCAACGTAAGGATGCCGAATATATTGCCAACATGATTGCTGCCTGGGCGCAGCGCTATATCGACTGAGATAGCCAGCTGACATGTTCGCAAAGAAACACTATATACGTGAATAGAGCAGTCTCTATCCAATGGCTGCATATAGCACCATGCATATGCCAGTGAATAAAAAAGGGGTTACCCGCAGGTAACCCCTTTTTATGTCGAAGCTGGCTTCTCGCTTACTTGCTTTGAGACACCATGTAATCGACCG
>JASFME010000060.1:0-10839 GCA_050117725.1 Granulosicoccaceae bacterium
GCCGACCGAGGAAATCGCCGCGCGGGAAAAACTCGAGCTCGAATCACAAAAGCAGATCGAGGAACTGGCACCGCTGCGCTCCGAGTTCATCACCGTCAACTATGCCAAGGCAGGTGACCTGGCGGCCCTGCTCAAGGCTCCGGAAAATTCATTGTTGACCCCGAATCGCGGCAATGTCTCGATCGACGAGCGCACCAACACACTGCTTGTACAGGATACCGCTGATAAACTGGCGCAAATCCGCAATATCGTCACGAAACTTGATATCCCGGTGCGCCAGGTCCTGATCGAATCACGCATCGTGGTCGCGAACGATGACTTCAGCAAGGACCTGGGTGTTCGCTTCGGCGCCACCCATCACGCTGACAGTGGCTCTACAACCGAAACCGTTACCGGGAGTCTCTTTAGTGCTGATGCCGTAAATAATATTGGCATTCCCGCAGAAAGTCTAGGGGCTTCTAACCGGCTGGCTGTAGACCTGCCGGCCTCGCCACTGGATGCGACCGCTGCCTCGCTCGGTATTGCCATCGCACGCCTGGGTGTGAATACTCTCATCGACCTTGAACTGTCTGCCCTGCAACAGGAAGGCCGCGGCGAGGTCATCTCCAGCCCGCGCGTCATCACGGCCAACCAGAAAGAGGCCTATATCGAGCAGGGTACGGAAATCCCCTACCTTGAGGCCTCGTCTGCTGGCACAGCGACCATCAGCTTCAAAAAGGCCGTACTCAGCCTCAAGGTTACACCGCAAATCACGCCGGATGATCGCATCATCATGGATCTGACCATTACCCAGGATACGGTGGGTACGCTGGTGCAGTTGCTCGGCTCAAGCGTACCGAGTATCGATACCCAGGAAGTCACGACGCAGGTACTCATCGATAACGGTGAAACCGTCGTCCTCGGTGGTGTGTACAAACGTGACAAGTCGAAGTTTGTCGACCGCGTACCGTTCTTTGGCGACCTGCCGTACGTCGGCTTCCTGTTCAAGAGTACTACTGAAAAGGACGAGAAACAGGAACTGCTGATCTTCGTCACACCGAAGATCGTCAAGGAAGCCCTGCAACTCGGCTAATTCCGCCTGACAAGTCCATGGCGGCAGGGTAACATCTGCCGCCATGGCAACTACTTCTCCACAACGCAACATCTTCCTGGTCGGCCTGATGGGTGCCGGCAAATCCAGTGTCGGCCGGCAACTGGCAAAAATACTGCAATGCGAGTTTATCGATAGCGATCATGTTATCGAGCAACGTACCGGTGCCAGCATCCCGCTGATCTTCGATATCGAAGGTGAAGAAGGCTTCCGGCAGCGCGAGGAACAGATCATTGACGAGTTGACCCGGCAACCCGGTATCGTCCTCGCCACTGGTGGCGGCGCCGTACTGCGGGAAAACAACCGCCAGCACCTGCGCAACCGCGGTTGCGTCATTTACCTGTCAGCCACGGCCGGGCAGTTGTACGAACGAACCAAACGCGATCGCAACCGCCCCTTGTTGCAAACCGATAATCCGCGTGCCCGTATCGAAGAATTACTCGCCCAACGCGACCCGCTGTACCGCGAGGTCGCCGACATTGTCATCGATACTGATGGCCATAGTGTGCGGCATGTCGTCAACAGCATCCTCGATGCCCTGGCCATGCAAAAATCCTGAAAAAAGCCCACTTCTACGAAAAAACCCTTTATAATCGGGCAGTTCGCTGACGAGGACAATCCGGAAAACCCGTTCGAAACATGAAAACCTTACACGTCGATCTCGGGGAGCGCAGTTACCCCATCCATATTGGTAGCCACCTGCTCGGCCGCGCCGAACTGCTGGCGCCCTGTATACAGGGCAAGCAGGTCATGATCGTTTCAAACACGACGGTGGCTCCCCTGTATCTCGACAAGCTGCTGGCCGGCCTGAAAGACTATGATACCGACAGCGTGATACTGCCCGACGGTGAGCAATACAAGAATCTCGACACGCTCAACCTCGTTTTCGACGGTCTGCTCAAGCGCCACTTCACACGCAAGTGCACCCTGATCGCACTCGGCGGCGGCGTGGTCGGCGATATCACCGGCTTTGCTGCCGCCTGTTACCAGCGCGGCGTGAACTTCATCCAGGTGCCGACCACGCTACTCGCCCAGGTCGACTCATCGGTCGGCGGCAAGACCGGCGTCAACCATGCGCTGGGCAAGAACATGATCGGCGCCTTTCACCAGCCACAGTGCGTACTGGCGGATACCGACACGCTGAACACCTTGCCGGCCCGGGAACTGTCGGCGGGCCTGGCCGAGATCATCAAGTACGGCCTGATCAACGATGCCGAATTCTTTGCCTGGCTGGAACAGAATATGGATGCGCTCATGGCGCGCGATCCGGATGCGCTGGCGTTTGCGATAGAGCGCTCCTGCGCCGACAAGGCGGCAATCGTTGCCGCTGACGAACGTGAGGCAGGGCAACGGGCACTGCTGAACCTCGGCCATACCTTCGGCCATGCCATTGAAACCGGCAAGGGTTACGGCAACTGGCTGCACGGCGAGGCAGTCGGTTGCGGCATGCACATGGCCGCAGAGATGTCAGCCCGACTCGGCTGGCTCGGCAATGCCGAGCTTGCCCGTATCGCCGCCCTGCTCGAACGCGCCGGACTGCCCGTGCTGCCACCGGCCAGCATGAACACGGCACAATTCCTCGATATCATGGCAGTAGACAAGAAGAACATCGACCAGCGCATCCGCCTGGTCCTCTTGCGGGGTATTGGCAACGCCTTGATCACCGACGAATTCGACCCGGCTGCGCTCGAAGCCACGCTGGCTGACATGCTGCACAGGGCGCGGGAGGCGTCATAACATGGCCTACGCGCTGGCAGCCTACGCCGCGATTGATGCAGCAAGCCGCGGCCGCCGTTTCCAGGAATCTTCGCCCACCTACCGTGGCGAGTTCCAGCGCGATCGGGATCGCATCATCCACTCGACGGCGTTCCGCCGGCTCGAATACAAGACCCAGGTATTTGTTAACCACGAAGGCGACCTGTTTCGTACCCGCCTGACCCACTCCATCGAGGTTGCGCAGATTGCCCGCACTATCTCGCGGGCACTGGGCCTGAACGAGGACCTCGCCGAGGCGATTGCCCTGGCCCACGACCTTGGCCATACGCCGTTCGGTCATGCCGGCCAGGATATCCTGAATGAATGCATGCGTGACTACGGTGGTTTTGAACATAATCTGCAGTCACTGCGCGTTGTCGATGAACTCGAAGAAAAATACGCCGAATTTCCCGGTCTGAACCTGACCTTTGAGGCCCGCGAGGGCATTCTCAAACACTGTTCACTGAAAAATGCACGTGAACTCGGCGAGATCGGTGAGCGTTTTCTGCAGGGCACACACCCGTCCCTTGAAGCGCAACTCGTCAATCTCGGCGATGAAATCGCCTATAACAGCCATGATGTTGACGATGGGCTGCGTTCCGGGCTGATCAGCATCGAGCAACTGCGTGAAGTCGAGCTGTTCGGTGACCTGTATAACGAAGTTACGCAAGCCTGGCCGGATTTGCCGGAACGTCGCGTTATTTATGAAACCGTGCGTCGCCTGATCAGTTGCCAGGTCATCGACCTGGTCGAGACCAGTCGCCACAATATCGACAGCGCACAGCCTGCCGATATCGACGCGGTACGCGCACACAACGATGCGCTGGTCGCCTACAGTACGGAAATGCGCGAGCGCAATCTTGCCCTGAAGCGTTTTCTGCGCAAGAACCTCTACCAGCATTACCGTGTACGGCGCATGAGCGCCAAGGCCTCGCGCATCGTACGCGACTTGTTCGAAGCCTTTCACAACGATCCACAATTACTGCCCGATGAACATGTGGCACGTGTCAGCCGGGCCCGCCATGACCTCGGTGATGCCGGTGTCGCGCGGGTAATTGCCGACTATATCGCTGGTATGACGGATCGTTTTGCGATTGCCGAGCATGAAAAAATATATAACCCGAAACAGCTTACGTGATATCACAGGGCATGCCTGGCCCTGCACATAGCAGGCGTGAACGATGCGTATCTACATGCAGACACCGATTCCTGACTCTGGCAGCGCGCCGCGTGCGCCGCGGTTCTGCCACCTGATCGTACAGGAGGATATGCTTGCAGGATGGTCGCTGATAAAAGAAACCGGCTACCAGGGCGGTTCCGGGCGTGTCACCCGAACACATTTCAATGAACGTGACAGTGCCGTGCAGGCCCTGCTAAAAGAACGCGATCGGCAACTCACCAACGGCTATAATGTCGTCTTTATTGAAGGACAAATACAATAATAATGAATGCGTCCGAAACAAATGCTGCCCCCCACCTGGCCCGCCTCGGCCTTGAGCGTGAGCCTTTTGCCGACACCCCTGACGAAAGCTTCTTCCTGCTCGACGGCGGGCGGGCGCAACACCTCAACACACTTTATCACCTGACCCAGCACGGTGACGCGCTGTTATTAACGACCGGCTGCAAGGGCAGTGGCAAAACCAGCCTGATCAACAATTTCCTCGCCATGGGTAACACTACCTGGCGTTACTGCCTGGTGCGTGCCAATGCGATGATGAACCCTGAGCAACTGTTGCGACACGTGGCAGAAGGCTTCGGTCTCGAACCGGACAGTATCAATTTCGACAATGCCATTGACCTGCTGCGCCAGCGCTTTGTCGAACTACACCGCAGTGGTCTCGTCGCGATATTGATTATTGACGATGCCCAGGACCTGCCCGCCGCCTCGCTCACCGTACTCATGAAACTGTCGGAGCTGCGGGATGCGGAGCGGGGCCTGCTGCGTATCCTGTTGTTCGGTGAGGAACAGATTAACAATGTGCTGGCGTCAGCGGAACTTGGCAACATGCGCCAGCGCATCAGCCACACGCTCGAGATGCCCACACTCAACGAAAAACAGACCATTGATTACATCGAGTACCGCCTTGGCGTTGCCGGTGCCGGCGAGACGATGCCACTCAGCCGGGGACAGATGAAAAAAATCTATCGCCATTCGAAAGGTATCCCCATCCATATAAATGAACAGGCGCGGGCCATGCTGCACGGCAGCGCTGATACCGCTACGACAGACAGGCGCCCGCGCGTCCTGCCCATCACCATGGGCCTGCTGGCCATGACCGGTCTCCTCGCCTATTTCATGGTCGGGAATGTCTTCGAATACCCATGGCAAGGCAGGCGCACCACAACCACCGCCCCGCTCGAATTGCCCGCGCCCCGCACACCCGTACACGTCGAACTCGATGCGCAACCGGACACAGTTGCAGCACAACGTGCGCCGGCAACCGGCAAACCGGAACCAGTCGCAACAGACAACCCTGAGAGCGGGCCGTTAGCCACTCTGCCGGCGACACGCTCGGCAACCCATCAGGCCGGGAATTCCGCAATTAATCAATATGTTGAAAAAGAGCCTGCAAATCCACCGGCTGGCCAGTCGTGGCTGGCCGGCCTGAACCCGGGGCACTTCACCCTGCAGCTCATCGTCAGCCGCTCCAGGGACACTGTCGAAGACTTGCAGCGCGAGCACAAACTTGGCCAGCAATCAGCCATCATCACGAAACAGCACGACGGCGGGCACTGGTACGTGCTGCTATACGGCAGTTACCCGGACAAGGGCGCTGCCCGGGCCGCGATCAAAACCCTGCCGCGTCCCCTGCAACAGGCCAAACCGTGGCCACGGCGCATTGCTGATCTGCAAACCAGCCCCTGATCGGCGCGTTTTTCGCGCCTCGCAGCTATTCCCTACAATATTTCCGCCAATACCCCGTCCTGATTGAATCAACATCAGCAGCGCCTTATACTTACTCCCCTTTTGCTCGGGGCAAACCGAACCGGGCGTGAAACCAGACAGACAAGCAAGTAGACGGGTTCTGATGTGAGTAACAGCAACAACATAAAATCCGGTATTTACCGTCCCGAATTCGAACGTGACAACTGTGGCTTCGGTCTGATTGCCCATATGGATGGCGAACCGAGTCACTGGTTGCTCGATACCGCGATTGGTGCATTGGCCCGCCTTACCCACCGCGGTGCCGTTGCCGCTGACGGCAAGAGTGGTGATGGCTGTGGCCTGCTGATCGGCAAACCCGCCGCATTCCTCGAGACCGTCGCGGCAGAACAGGGCATCAGCCTGGCTGATAACTGGGCCACGGGCATGCTTTTCCTCAATACCGACCCGGCGCAGGCCGATACGGCCCGCCAGACACTGGAAAAAGAACTACGAACAGAAGGCCTGGAGGTGGCCGGCTGGCGCGTCGTGCCAACCAACCCTGACGCGTGTGGCGAGGAAGCGCTGAAGACCCTGCCGCAGATCGAACAGATTTTCGTCAATGCCCCTGCCGGCATGGACGACACTGCTTTTGCCCGACACCTTTATATAGCGCGTCGCCGCACCGAGAAGGCCATCGAGCCGAACGACCCGATGTTCTACATACCGTCGCTATCGGCCAGTGTCATCTCCTACAAGGGCCTGGTCATGCCGAAATACCTGCCAGTGTTCTATAGCGACCTTGGCGACCCGCGCATGGCCTCGAACATGGCCGTATTCCACCAGCGCTTCTCAACCAATACCTGGCCGGAATGGCGTCTCGCCCAGCCCTTCCGCTATCTCGCCCATAACGGTGAAATCAACACCGTACAGGGTAACCGCAACTGGTCGATAGCACGTGGTCACAAGTTCGAAACCGCAGAAATCCCGATGGCAGACGTGCGCCCGCTGGTATCCATGACCGGCTCGGACTCAAACAGTCTCGACAACATGCTCGAAGCACTGCTTGCCGGCGGCATGAGCCTGTTCCGCGCGATGCGCCTGCTGGTGCCGCCGGCCTGGCAAAACGTTGAGCACATGGACCCGGACTTGCGGGCCTTCTATGAATACAACTCGATGCATATGGAACCGTGGGACGGCCCGGCAGGCATCGTGCTGACCGACGGTCGCTATGCGGCCTGCTCGATGGATCGCAACGGCCTGCGCCCGGCACGCTGGGTCATCACCAGGGACCGCCACATTACACTGGCCTCGGAAATCGGCGTGTATGACTACGCAGCGGAAGACGTACTTGCCAAGGGCCGCCTGAAGCCGGGTGAGATGATCGCTGCCGACACCGAAACCGGCGAATTGCTGTTACCGGCAGATATCGACAAGCTGCTCAAATCAACGCATCCGTACAAGCAGTGGCTGGCGGAAAGGATCCGCCGTCTCGAGTCACAACTCGAGGAAGAAAGTCCGCCCGAAAGCCTGTCCGAAAGTGATATCGGTGTTTACCAGAAGATGTTCCAGGTCACCTTCGAGGAACGTGACGAAGTCATTCGCGTGCTCGGCGAAGAGGGCCAGGAGGCCATTGGTTCAATGGGCGACGACACACCGATGCCGGTGCTGTCGCGTGCCGTGCGTTCACCGTATGACAACTTCCGTCAGCAATTCGCGCAGGTCACCAACCCGCCGATCGACCCGATCCGGGAACAAATTGTCATGTCGCTGGAAACCTGTCTCGGCCGCGAACGCAACATGTTCGAGGAAACCCCGGAACACGCGGACCGCGTACTCGTGGATTCGCCGGTTCTGTCGCATGGCAAGTTCAGGCAACTGCGCACACTCGGGGAACAGGATGCCGGTTACGCCACGGAAACAATTTCCCTGAACTACCCGGACGATGTCGATTTGCACAGTGCAATCAGCGACATTACTGACAAGGCCGTTGCCGCCATCAACAATGGCAAAGTCGTGCTGATCCTGAGCGATCGTGATATTGCCCGGGACAAGGTCCCCGTGCACGCCCTGTTCGCCACAGGTGCTGTGCATCACCGCCTCGTGCGCGAAGGCCTGCGCTGCGATGCCAATCTTATTGTTGAAACCGCCACCGCACGCGACCCGCATCACTTTGCCGTGTTGCTCGGATACGGGGCAACCTGCATCTACCCGTATCTTGCTTACGAGTGCATTAACGACCTCGTGCGCAGCAAGGAGATGCGGGGCAAGATCCCTGAACTTGAAGCCAACTACCGCAAGGGTATCAACAAGGGCCTGTACAAGATCACCTCGAAAATGGGGATCTCAACCATTGCCAGTTACCGTGGCGCGCAGTTGTTCGAATCGGTCGGACTGCACCAGGACGTGGTTGACCTTTGTTTTGTCGGCACCACCAACCGTATCTCCGGCATCCGCTTCGCAGACTTCGAAGCCGATCAGAAACAGCTGTGCAAGCTGGCCTGGAACCCGCGCAAGTCGATCCTTCAGGGTGGGCTGCTCAAGTATATCCACGGTGGCGAAGACCATGCCTACAACCCGGACGTCGTGCGTGCCATGCAGGAGGCCGTCAAGTCCGGTGATTTCAGCAAGTGGAAGGTATATTCCGGCCTGGTGGACAGCCGTAAACCGTTAAGCCTGCGTGACCTGCTCAGGCTGCGCGAAGATACCGAAGCAATTTCCATCGATGACGTCGAACCGTTTGAAGAGATCGTCAAACGCTTTGATTCGGCGGCGATGAGCCTCGGTGCCCTGTCACCGGAGGCGCATGAAACCCTGGCCACGGCCATGAACCGTCTCGGTGCGCGCTCCAACTCCGGCGAAGGCGGCGAGAACCCGGCCCGCCATGGTACCGAGAGGCGTTCCAAGATCAAGCAGGTTGCCTCGGGCCGCTTTGGTGTGACCCCGGCCTACCTGCGCAGTGCCGAGGTCATGCAGATCAAGATCGCCCAGGGTGCGAAGCCGGGTGAAGGTGGCCAGTTGCCCGGTCACAAGGTCAACGATCTCATCGCCGAGCACCGTTACTGCAAACCGGGTGTATCCCTGATTTCGCCACCGCCACATCACGATATCTACTCGATTGAGGACCTGGCACAACTCATCTTTGACCTGAAGCAGGTCAACCCCGATGGCCTGGTCTCCGTAAAGCTTGTTGCCGAGGCCGGTGTCGGCACGATTGCCGCCGGTGTGGCCAAGGCCTATGCTGACCTGATTACCGTCTCCGGCTACGATGGCGGTACCGGCGCCTCACCGCTGACCTCGGTCAAGTACGCCGGCAGCCCGTGGGAACTCGGCCTGACCGAAACCCACCAGATCCTGCGCGCCAATAACCTGCGCGGCAAGGTCCGCCTGCAAACTGACGGTGGCCTGAAAACCGGTCTCGACGTCGTCAAGGCGGCGATCCTCGGTGCGGAAAGTTTCGGCTTCGGCACCGGGCCGATGATCGCCATGGGCTGCAAATACCTGCGAATCTGCCACCTGAACAACTGTGCGACCGGTGTCGCCACGCAGAACAACGTGCTGCGCATGGACTACTACAAGGGTGAAGTCGAGTGGGTCATGAACTACTTCCGCTTCATCGCCGAGGAAGTCCGTGAACTGCTCGCCAGACTCGGGGCGCGCAAACTGACCGATATCATCGGCCGTACCGATCTGCTCGAACGCCTTGATGGCGCCACCAGCAAGCAACAGTCACTCGACCTGGGCGCGCTGGTTTCCGATGGGGGTGTCGGCGTCGACAAGCCACAGCACTGTGTTGAACCGAGAAACGAACCGTTCGACAAGGGTGAACTTGCCGAACAGATGGTCGCCGATGCGCTGGGCGCTATTGAAAACAAGAGTGGTGGTGAATTCAGTTATGCCGTACAGAACATCCACCGCTCGATTGGTGCGCGCCTGTCCGGTGAGATCGCGGTACGCCACGGCAACCTCGGTATGGAAGATGCGCCCATCGTCCTGAAACTGACCGGTACTGTCGGCCAGAGTTTCGGCGTGTGGAATGCCGGTGGCCTGCACATGTACCTCGAGGGCGATGCCAATGACTATGTCGGCAAGGGCATGGCCGGTGGCAAAGTCGTGATTCGTCCGCCACACGGCAGCAACTTCAAGTCGCACGAGACCACCATCATCGGCAACACCTGCCTGTATGGCGCTACCGGCGGCACGATGTATGCCTCTGGCCTGGGCGGTGAACGCTTCGCGGTGCGCAATTCCGGTTGCCACACCGTCGTCGAAGGTGTAGGTGATCACGGCTGTGAATACATGACCGGCGGTCATGTCACGGTACTCGGCAAAACCGGTATCAACTTCGGTGCCGCGATGACGGGTGGCTTTGCCTATGTCTATGACGAAGATAACGAGTTTGCCGACTGTATCAATGCCGATGTCGATATACATCGCATCGTGCCGGAACACATGGAAGCGCATCGCAATCACCTGCGTGATGTGATCGAAGACTTCGTCAGGGAAACCGGCAGTGAACGCGGTCAGTATATTCTCGACAACTTCGCCGACTGTATCGGCAAGTTCTGGCTCGTCAAACCGAAAGCGACCGAGCTCGAATCGCTGATGGATGATTTACAGCGCCGTGCGGCCTGATAACGAACAACGCGGGTAAGAAACTGTTTATGGGTAACGTTTTTCAATTCATGCAGGTAGAGCGCCACGACCCGGTAAAAAAATCGGTCGAGGTGCGTATCCAGGAATATGCCGAAATCTACGGCGGCTTCGACGGCAAGCGGGCTGCGGAACAGGCTGATCGCTGTATCGCCTGCGGTAACCCGTATTGCGAATGGAAATGCCCGGTCCACAACTACATTCCCAACTGGCTCAAGCTCATTGCCGAGGGCAACCTGTTTGAGGCTGCAGAACTTTCCCACCGCACCAACAGCCTGCCGGAAGTGTGTGGCCGGGTCTGCCCGCAGGATCGCCTGTGCGAAGGCGCCTGCACGCTGGGTGAAGGCGGTTTCGGTGCCGTGACCATTGGCAACATCGAAAAGTATATAACCGATACGGCGCTCGAACAGGGCTGGCGCCCGGACATGTCCGGCGTTCAGGACACCGGCAAACGCGTCGCGATTATCGGTGCCGGCCC
>JASFME010000061.1:0-10822 GCA_050117725.1 Granulosicoccaceae bacterium
GGGGCATCCAGGTCAGCCGGATTTAGTGAAAGGCCCGGCCGGGCTTGGCGCCAAGCGCCTTGAGGAATGTGGCCAGCGGGCAGAACTTGGTGAAACTGGCCTGCAGCATGTTGGCACCAACAAACGCGGTCAGCCATACCCAGTTCGGGTCGTGGTACCGGGTCAGCGCCAGGCTTGCGAGGATCATGCTACCGGCGAAAACGAGGACAATGCGATCAATACTCATAGCGATATACCTTTATTATAATGGGCTCGGGTTAAACATATGCCGCACCACCCCGGCCGGCGTGTCTGGCGCAGCGTCCGCGGGGCATTTCTGCTATCCTTGGCCGCCTGATTTTCAGGCCGCGCGGCTAACCCCCCTAGTTTGCCGGGACAACGGCCGAATTCCTAGACCCGGAGAGTCGAATGTCAGACAAATTGAACAAATACAGTTCCCGTATCACCCAGCCCAAATCGCAGGGCGCCTCGCAGGCCATGCTGTATGGCACCGGCCTGTCCGATGAGGACATGAAAAAGCCGGAAGTGGGCATCGCCAGTGTCTGGTGGGAAGGCAACACCTGCAACATGCACCTGAATGACCTCGCGGCGCTGGTGAAGAAGGGAGTGGTCGGTGCCGACCTGGTCGGTATGCGTTTCAATACGATCGGTGTCTCCGATGGTATTTCCATGGGCACGAGCGGCATGAGTTATTCGTTGCAGTCGCGCGAGATCATTGCCGATTCGATCGAGACGGTTATGGGTGGCCAGTGGTATGATGCGCTGATCGCCATCCCGGGTTGCGACAAGAACATGCCGGGCACACTGATCGCGATGGGCCGCCTGAACCGCCCGGCGATCATGGTCTACGGCGGTACCATCAAGCCGGGCCACCTCGATCACCAGACACTCGATATCGTCTCCGCGTTCCAGAGTTACGGTGAGTTCATTGCCGGCAAGATCGATGATGACGAACGCCAGGCGATCGTCAAGAATTCCTGCCCGGGACCGGGTGCCTGTGGCGGTATGTACACGGCGAACACGATGGCCTCGGCGATCGAGGCGCTGGGCATGAGCCTGCCGTACAGTTCTTCGACACCGGCAGTTGACCAGGGCAAGCTCGATGAATGCGTGCGTGCCGGTGCGGCAATCCATCACCTGCTGGAGAATGACATCAAGCCGCGTGACATCATGACGCGTGATGCCTTCGAAAACGCGCTCGTGATCGTCATGGCGCTCGGTGGTTCGACCAATGCCGTGTTGCACCTGATCGCGATGGCGCGCGCCGTGGATATCGACCTGACGCTTGATGATGTACAGGCCGTGTCGAGTCGTATCCCGTTCCTTGCCGATCTGAAACCGTCCGGCAAGTACGTCATGGAAGACCTGCACAACGTTGGCGGCGTACCGGCGGTTATGAAGTACCTGCTCGAACAGGGCCTGCTCAACGGCGATTGCCTGACCGTGACCGGCAAGAGCATCGCCGAGAACCTTGCGGATCTGCCGGGTCTGCAGGAAGGCCAGGATGTGTTCATGCCGCTCGACAAGCCGATCAAGGAAACCGGTCATATCCAGATCCTGTACGGCAACCTGGCGCCGGGTGGCTCGGTGGCGAAGATCACGGGCAAGGAAGGCCTGCGTTTCGAAGGGCCGGCCCGTGTCTATGATTGCGAAGAAGATATGCTCAAGGGCCTCGAAGACGGCAAAATCCAGAAGGGCGACGTGGTCGTGATCCGCTACGAGGGACCAAAGGGCGGGCCGGGTATGCCGGAAATGCTTACACCGACCTCGGCGATTATGGGTGCCGGGCTGGGTAAGGATGTTGCATTGATTACGGATGGCCGGTTCTCGGGCGGCTCGCACGGTTTCATCATTGGCCATGTCGTGCCGGAGGCCCAGGAAGGCGGGCCGATTGGCCTGATCCGTGACGGCGATGTGATCACGATTGATGCTGACAAGCGCACGCTGGATGTGGCCATCTCCGATGACGAGATGCAACAACGTCGTGCTGCCTGGCAGATGCCGCCCTACAAGGCGACGCGTGGCACACTGTACAAGTTCATCAAGAACGTGAAGAGCGCCTCGGAAGGGTGTGTCACCGATGAGTAATGTCCAGGCTGACGGCGAATAAAGTCATGCTGCGCAGGGACGCATTAGAGTAGCGCACAGTGCTGTATTACGAAACAAGGGCCGCTTTCATGCGGCCCTTGTTGTTTGTTTGCTGTTCCAGTAATCAGAGGCCGATTAACTCGCCATGCAGGCCACGGTTACTTATCGCCTGGAGAAATGCACTGGAATCGACGACATCGGGGTTGTATTCAATGATCATCAAATGCGGTCTCTCATCATGGTAGGCTGCAGCCATAACGCCATCCATCGCCAATAATGTATCGCGAAGTGCTTCACGATCATCGTGGCTTGTATTTTCATCTATGTGGATCGTGATATCTGCCATATTGGTATTCATAACTACAACCTCCTTCAGGTATCAGGGCGATTTAACCAATATCATGTTTCATTGATATCTTAATATATCTGTAATTACAACAATTATTTCATTCACGGGAATTGATCTGGATCAGGGAATGTTGATGTTGCGTTATCGCAACTGTTTTGTCAGCAGACAGGCTGCTCCGTGTTGCACCAGCCGTCTGCTTCCTGCTACAACACAAACATGGATACGCACGTTTTACTGTTCACCATCGCGTTGATCCTGCTGGCAGCACGGCTGTTCGCTGAACTGGCACAGGCGCTCGGAGCACCGGCCATCATCGGTGAACTGGCGGCAGGCGTGATCCTCGGCCCGAGTCTGCTGGGCTGGATCACACCGAACGATGTCCTGATCCTGCTGGCGGAAATCGGTATCGTGCTGTTATTGTTCGAGGCCGGCCTCGAAACTGATTTCGAGCGGTTGCTCAAGGCCGGGCCGTTTGCCGTTATCCTGGCGCTGGCCGGTTTTGTCTTGCCGTTTGCTCTCGGTTTTGCCTGCAGCTACCTCGTGTTTGAGCAGTCATTGCTTGTATCACTGTTTATCGGCGGCACGCTGACGGCGACGAGTATCGGCATCACGGTCCGTATCCTGACCGAGCTGGGTAGGAACCGGGAATTTGAAGGCCAGATCGTGCTCGGTGCGGCGGTGCTCGACGATATTCTCGGTGTGTTGCTGCTGGCCATGTTGTATGAATATGCCAGCAATGGCGCGGTCAGCCTGGAAAATACCGGCCGGATCACGTTTCTCGTTATTGGCTTTTTTATCCTCGCCCCGGTTGTTGCCCGGCTGTTCTCGCTCGTACTCAAACGCTTTCACAGTATCAGCGATATGCCTGGGCTGATTCCGGTATCGGTGGTGACACTGGTGCTGTTCTTCGCGGCCCTTTCCCATCACCTGGGGGCACCACAGTTACTCGGCGGCTTTGCTGCCGGTATTGCGCTGTCACGCCGCTTCTTCCTGCCCTTTGCCGCCAGCTTGCGAACCGATCCGGATTTTACCCGGCGTATCCATATCGAGATGAAACCCATCATCCAGTTGTTTACGCCGGTATTCTTCGTCATGGTCGGCCTGTCACTCGATTTGCAGTCCATCGACTGGGGCTCGACCTTTATCTGGGGATTCTCAATAAGCATGGCGATCCTTGCGCTGGGCGGCAAGCTGGCGGCCGGCTGGCTCGTGCCTGTACCTTTTCCGTTAAGGAATGCGATAGGTATGGCGATGGTGCCGCGCGGTGAGGTCGGTTTGATCTTTGCAGAACTGGGCAGGGTCGCAGGCATATTCAACAACGAGGTCTATGCGGCCCTCGTGATCGTGATTGCCTATACCACGCTGTTTGCGCCGTTCTGGATGAAGTTCTACTACCGCATTAATAGTGAAAGGATTGCGGCTGCGGACGCGCTAATGACACAGAGGACAACCGGTAAATAATACAAATTTACCAGAAGTCCCTTTGCGTGCTGGCATTATTGCCATGGCCGGTTAATTTTTTGCGGGAACATCTGGCGTGGAACGTGGTCTCCACTAGTAAGGATGGCAAGTGTCTCGGGCATGAACGGACGGCGGATTTCATGACCCTGCCGGCCGACGGTTTGCCCGGACCAGCTGTTTTACCTGCCGAAATGTCCGGAAATATCTGCCCCGGCCGGACTGGCAGTCCGGCCATTGCAACTATTTGCGCCGGACAGGCTATACTTGTGACGAGGCACGCACCTCATTTACCTGCCGAGAGAATAACAAATCAAACCCGTGCCAATGCAGTACAGGTAATAAAAGCACAGGAAGGAGGTTAACGTAATGCAGCAGAGAATCTTTTCAATTTTGTTGTCGCTGGTGTTGTGTGTGCCGCTTGCGGTATACGCCGCGACTGACACTGGTGATAAACGGGCCAAGCCACGTGGTGAATTCAAGGGCGCGGATTTTGTCGAGATCCCGTCCTGGTTCAAGTCATCGTTTCTCGATATCCGGGAAGACATTGCCGATGCCACTGAAAGCGGCAAGCGCGTCATGATTTATTTTCATCAGAACGGTTGCCCTTACTGCGCCAAACTCGTCAAGGATAATTTCACGAACGAGCAGGTGGTCTCTTATCTGCAAAAACATTTTACCCCCATCGACGTAAACATGTGGGGCGACCGTGATGTCACCGGGCTGGACGGCAATGCCTATAGCGAAAAGAGCTGGGCAGCCAAACACAAAGTCTGGTTTACCCCGACCATCCTGTTCTTTGATGAACAGGGCAGCCAGGCACTGCGCATCAATGGTTACTATGACCCGGAAAAATTCATGCATGTCCTGCGTTACGTCGCGGAAAAGAAAGAAACGCAGATGAGCTTCGGCGATTACTACAAGCAGTTTTCTGTAGTGAAAAAGCCGGGCAAGCTGCAGCACGAACCGTTCTATTTGAAACCGCCACACGACCTGGCCCGCCTGGCGAAGATGGACCGGCCGATCGCCGTGTTTTTCGAGCAGGCAGAGTGCAAGGAGTGCGATCAGCTGCATAACAATATCTTCAGGCAGCAGGATACGCTTGACCAGCTTGCTCGCTACCATGTTGTGCAACTGGACCGCTGGGCGGATACGCCGATCGTGACGCCGGAGGGCAAAAAGACCACGGCCAAACAATGGGCCAGTGAGCTGAATATTGCCTACCTGCCGTCTGCCGTAATGTTTGACGAAGGCAAGGAAGTGATCCGCATTGAGGGTTTCCTCAAGGCCTTCCATGTGCAGTCCGTGCTCGACTATGCCTCGTCAGGTGCGTACAAGAAAGAACCGAGCCTGCAACGTTTTATCGAGCATCGTGCCGATGTTATTCGCGGGCAGGGCAAGACCGTCGATCTGTGGAAATAGTCGGCAGCCGGCAGTTGGCAGTTATCAGGAGGCAGTAAAACCCAGAGGGCAGGCAGAGAAATTGTTCTGCCTTCTCTCACTATGTTTCGTGATCCCACGAGAGGATATGAGTCTATGGCTACCAAATTACTGGCAACAATCTTGGTTATCGGCAGTCTATCGCCGGCTCATGTAAACACTTATGCGGCAGAGCCTCATGCCCCGCATCAGGATGTCCAGCTTTCGCCGGATCTGCTAAATCTGCTCAGGGCAGAAATGCGTGAAATCGCCGGCGGAGTGCAGGGCATAGCCTTGTCACTGGCGACTGCAGACTGGAAGTCAATTCAGGAAACCAGCGAAAAAATACGCGCCAGTTACATTATGGAGAAAAAACTTACGCCGGCCCAGGCAAAGGAACTGGAGCAGGCCCTTCCTGAGCAATTCAAGCAGCTCGATGCACAGTTTCATCAAAGAGCAGAAAGGCTGGGGATGGCGGCCGCAGCCCATGATCCCGAGCTTGTGGCTTTCCAGTATTCGCGCCTGGTAGAAAGTTGTGCGCTTTGTCATTCGGCATACGCAACATCGAGGTTCCCGGGGTTCGCTCCCCCTGTCCCGCAGCCCCATCATCACTGAGCGAAGCATAACGAGCCATTGAAAGTCAGCGGCAGCCATTATCCGTCATCACGGCTCGAACCTTGGTTATTGCAAAGGCACAATACAGGGGGAGAAAAGGCAAAGCTACAGCAGTTTTTTCCTGTCTACTGCACACCGACAACTGCCGGCTATATTTAGCCGTTAACCGACCACGGCAGGGAATCGTCATCCGTAGGTGATGCGCTGTCCATCGGTTCCAGTCCCTCTTCGAGATGCCTGAAATCCCACAGGTCATGGTCCATGAGCTGGCTCGGCTTGACGTTACCCATTGCGGCGAGGATGTTGCCGGGGATCTTCGGGTTGTCGGCGGCGAGATCACGCACGAGCTGTTTGACCTTTTGCCGGGTCATGTTTTCCTGTGAGCCGCACAGGTTGCAGGGGATGATCGGAAATTGCTGTTGTTGTGCGTATTTCTCGATGTCCTGTTCGTGCGCATAGGCCATCGGCCGGATCACGACATGTTTCTTGTTGTCGGTCAGCAATTTCGGTGGCATGGAACGCACAATGCCGCTGTACATGATCGACATGAGCAGGCTTTCGATCAGGTCATCGCGGTGGTGACCGAGGGCAATCTTGTTGAAACCGTGTTTTTCCGCGTAGCCGTATATATTGCCGCGGCGCAGACGTGAGCACAGCGAGCAGTAGGTCTTGCCTTCGGGGATCTTGTCGATCACCACGGAATAGGTATCGCGTTTCAGGATTTCGTAGGGGTAACCCTTGTCATCGAGCCAGGCGCGCATATTCGAATCGTCCCAGCCCGGTTGCTGCTGGTCGAGGGTAAAGGCAAAAATCTCGAAGTCGCGGCCCGAGCGCAGGCGCAGCTTGTGCAGCAGGTGCAGCATCGTGTACGAGTCCTTGCCGCCGGACAGGCAGACCATAACGCGGTCGCCGTTCTCGATCATGTCGAAATCAGCAATCGCGCGCCCCATGTGGTGGAGGATGCGTTTTTCAATCTGTGTCGGTGCCGGCATGTTGGTCAGTCCTGGTTGCTCTGTGGCGCGGGCTTGTCCAGCGTACCGATATTGCCAAAGTTATAGATATCTTCGGCCTTGCCGTTCAGGGCCACGATCTTCGCAGTGCCACGTTTTTCCACTTCGTCGATGCGCACGATGGCGTGCAACGGGATGTAGGTACGCTTCACGCCGCTAAACTCGCTTTTCAGTTTTTCCTCGGCCGGGTCGATGACCACGGTGGTGTGTTCGCCGAACACGAGTTCCTCGATCTCGATAAAGCCGTACAGGCCACTTTCGTGTACCTGGCGTGCGTAGACCTCGTACACCTTGTCACGATTCACAAAAACGATCTTGTACAGTGGTTCTGCCATGGTCATCCGGATATACAGTAAAAATGGGCGGACAGGATAGCACAGCCGGCCGGTTAGTGTCGCGGCTGTGGCTGCCCCCGCAGGCCTTGAAATGCCCGGCCTATCAGGGGCTTGCGTGCCGAAGCGCGGCGTGCACCACCCCGCTCGCGCTGCTAGACTGGCGCCATGTACCTGCTCATTCTGTTGCTGTTGTTTGCCCTCACCGTGGCCGTGCTGTATGTGCCCTATGTGCACTGGCACCGCTGGCAGGGTGGCTGGCGCCTGCTTGGCCTGTTGCCGCCGTTGCCCCTGCTCATCTATGTCGGCATGGCCGTGGCGGGCATGTTTGCCGAGCCGCCGCAGCACCGGCTCGACCCGGGTGTGGCCGTGCTTGTCGTGCTCGCCAGCGCGGCGCTCGACGGCCTGCTCAGGCTGGCGCATCGATACTTTGGCAAACAGGGCAAGACGCAATAAAAAAGGCAGCCTGCGGCTGCCTTTTTTATGAACAGTGAGCAGGTTACTTATTTCTTGAAGTTGCCCATGTTGTCAGTTTTCTTTTCCTGACCGTCATCAAAACCCGCCTGGTAGGCTTCGGTGATGCGCTGTTCTTCACGAATCGGGTTATGGAGGTAGCCGCTCATCCAGCCATCCATATATTCCGGATCAATACCTTCGTTTTCCATCTTCGTGACGGTGTCGTAATAGGTCTGGTCCACCATAAATTTTCTCCTGCCGAAACTGTCGGTTAATCAAATTCAAAATTCGAGGCGCGTAATTGTATGGGCTGCGGGCATTTCATGCAATATTAGAATATTACATACTTGTGTAATTGCTGGGGGAATCCCTGCCGGGTCGCCTGTACTGCGCCGCGGCGCGAGCCAGAAAAATTTTGTAACTGATTGATTCAAAAGCAATACAGCATGAGCGACAGCCAGCACGGACCTGTCCCGACCGGGATCCAGCCGCACCAGGGCCGCAGGGAACTCGTGCTGCATTTCGACGACGGCAGCGAATTTCGCCGGCCGTGGTGAGTATTTACGCGTATTTTCTCCCTTGGCCGAGGCGGAAGTCGCGCGAGCGTGGTAATCTTGTCGTGGGCAAGGGACAACAGTCCTAGTAGAGCGCCGTCACGGTATAACCCTGCCCGCGCAGCAGGTTGATCAGGCCCTCCTCGCCGGGCAGGTGCAGGGCGCCGACCGCGATAAAGGCATTACCTTCCCGTAGCCTTGGTTGTATGCGTTCGAGCATGTTGCGGTTGCGCTTGTCCACGAGGTCATGCATGAGCCTTGCGCTGGTCGGGTCATCCGCCGGCATCTGTTCATCGCTGATGGCCTGCAAGGCCTTCAGATCCCGTGTCAGCCAGGCCTGTGTCAGGCGGCGAAAAAAACCGGGCAATGTGTCGAGCTCATCGAGCGTGTTTTCCAGCAGGCGGGTCTGTTCTCGCATGCTCATAGCGTCAAATATGCCTACCTGTTCGGTGTAGGTTTCCAGGGCATGGGTGTGCATGCCACGCTTTATCGCGCGTTCGTACAGGCGGAAGTCGAGGAACTGGCCGGTGTTGTTTTCCGGCACACTCAGGGTGACCATCACCGCCCACGGTTTCATTCGCATGACCATGTCTCTGGGCATGCCGCGTGCTGCCAGGGCCTGTACCGAGCGGCGGGCAATGTCATTGCCCGCGACACTGGCCAGGGTGCGACCATCCTGAAACAGCATCATACCGATCGATTGCTGCGCGAGGTCAGGATTGGGCAACAGCTCCAGGGTCAGGCTGTCACAGCGGTTAAACGCACTGCTGACGGGGGTGGGCAGGTTGATGACGGCCGGGTCATCGACGTGGATGGTGCCGAACAGGTAACTGGTCTTGCCCTGTGCCGAACTGATTTGCCAGAGCAGGCCGCGGTCCATGCTTTCCTGCGCGGCAGGCAGGAAGGTGATTTGTGGTTCGGCCTGCGCGGCCAGGCCAAACAGCCACAACCACAATAGCAGGGTAAAGCCGATGCCTTGGCGTGCTTGCTGCATCTATTCAACTCCTTATAATGGAGCGCCCATTAAACGCCGTCAGGCAGGCCGGAATCAAGCCATGCAGGATAACTGTCTCGTTATTACCCCGTGTGATCCACAGGCAAGCCTGCCGGCAGTTGATGACATGCTGGCGTTGCTGCGTGACATCGGGCTGGCTGCTGACGGCTTCGACTGGCACGGCGCGCAGCATTATTTGCCGGGTGAGCGTTTTCTCGATTTGATTACATTTCTTGGCTGCAGTCCGTCTATCAATATCGAGCCGAGCGGTGACGGCAGCGAGTTTTGTCATATCGCTATTGCGCGGTATGACACACCACAGGTATTTGCCGCTGACAACGCACGCACCCCGTGTTGCCTGCACTGCAAGCAGGAACTGCCGAACTGGCGTGACTGGCAGTACTCACCCCTGGTCGAATACGCCTGCCCGCATTGCGGCGAGCCGCTGCGACTCGATAGACTGAACTGGCGCCGTACGGTTGCCATTGCCCGCGGTGCGCTCTATATCTATGGTGTGCATGACAGCGAGGCGGTGCCGAGTGAACTGTTGCTGCTCGCCCTGGAAAAACATACAGGTAAACGCTGGGCCTATTGTTACCAGCAACACAAGTAAACATACAGGATAGTCAGAATGATCAAACAATTCCTTGTCACTCTCGGTGAATTACGCAGTCTGCTGGTGGGCGGCTCTGCGGTATGTATTTTTGCATCGGCTTTCACAACGAATGATGAGGTGCGTATGCAGGGCTGGGGTATGTTCCCTGATGTGCTGGCACCGGTGCTCTCCATCATCCTTGTCTTCGTCATCATGCTGGATGTTCTCATGAGCAGGATATACATGTCGGAGCAGGCCGATGACATAAAGCAACGTTACCGCATTATTATTCGTACTGAATTGCTCAGTGTCCTGCTGATGTTTGTTGTCTGGGCACCTTATCTCGTCCGCATCCTCGGATAAGACCCATGGCTGGACCGCATTGCGCCTTTCGCAAACCGGTCATGGGCAGCGGTTTCACCTGTCCGCATGCGAGCCTGTGCCACACCCCGATGGGCTGTAGCGTGCTATGTAGTGATCTCGACGCCTACAATCGCTGCAATACACTTCTGGAATTGCTCATCGAGGCCGGCCGCTTTGTTCTGAGCTATACGCCGGATACCGACAGTTTCACGCATGGCAAGCTCATGAAGGTGCAGCACGGTGGCCTGGTCGGGCTGAACAAGGCATTGCGTCCGGTGACGGAGCCATCACCGGTTGAGGATATCGCTGAACTCGTCACGCTGGCCGAAAGCCTGACAGTCCGGGGCGAAGAACTGCCCTTGCAGGAGGTCATCACCGAGATGCGTAACTGGCAAACCCGGCGGCGCAGGCGCACAAGATAAACCCATACACAAGATTGTGTTGCAGGCATCGGGTAAAGAGCTAGAATTAATGTTGTCATCATGTTGTTCGCCGGCCACAAGGAACATGTTATGAACAAATACCTGTTGTATGTGCTTACGCTAGCGAGCGTGCTGTTTTACTTGCCAGTGGTGCAGGCTGCGCCGGA
>JASFME010000062.1:0-10692 GCA_050117725.1 Granulosicoccaceae bacterium
TGACAAATGGCTTGTCGAGCACGATCGACAAAGAGGCGAACAGATCGCCGAGTATGTTCTGGACAGCCAGGGCAACAGCGACACCACCAATGCCCAAACCCGCGACGAGCGCCGTGATATTAACGCCAAGATTGTCGAGTGCGACAAGAACGATGGTGGACCACAGGACTATTTTGCTGACCAAGCCGATAACATTGATGGTCGTGACGGCAGCAGGATCCTTCTCCAGGGCGCGCTGGCGATAGGACTCCAGCATCGTAACAATGACTGCGCCGCCCCATATACCTGCCTGGATCAGCAAGGCAAGGATGAGCAGACTTGAAAGGATTGCCGGGATACGTTCCGGGAGTTCAAGAAATAATGCGCCGACAAATACACCGAGTACGACCAGAAACAGTAAGCGGGTCTTTGCGATAAGCCTGGCAACAATATCAACCCAATGTGTTTCGGACGGCACGCCAAGTTTTGCCAGGCGGTGGCTGACCACTTGCTGTATTATCCGAAGCAGCAACACCGTCACGAATAATGCGCCGGCAGCGATTAGCCACTGCAACAGGCTGTTACCCAGGATTCTTTCATTAAGAAATTCCAATGTAAGTGACCTCGTTTGCAGTCAGGGTAAGCATCTTCATATTTTCTGGCAGCGGGGGCAAAACCAGGCGGTACGTCCTGCTGCCTTGAGATTCGCAAGCAACGCATCACAGTCCGGGCATCTGCCTCCTTTCTTTCGGTAGTGTAGCAGAAACGTCGATGGCATTTGATCTGGCTGGGCGCGTGCCTTGATTGCGCTTTCGAGGACAGTACGCATCGATTTATAAAGTTGCTTCAAGCTCCCGTTGTCCAGCTCGCTGAGGGCACGCCGGGGATGGATCCCCGCCTGGAACAGGATTTCGTCAGAATAGATATTACCAGTTCCTGCGATGATCGCTTGATTCATGAGCCAGGGTTTGACCATACCCCGGTGTCTGGATGCCAGTTCAATAAACTCCTTTTTGCTCAGTTCGAGCGCATCCGGACCCAGATGTCGATCCCGGATCAGCGATCCCGGTGACTCAACCAGGGCAATCATGCCCAGTTTGCGGGGCGCAATGTAGGCCAGGTGAAATCCGTTTTCAAAAGTAATCAACAAACCTGTGTAGTCTGGCGTGTCTTCCCTGCTTTGAAAATACTTGAGCTTTCCGGTCATGCCGAAGTGCAGCACCAGCCAGCCGCTACCGTTCAGCGCGATGAACAGGTACTTGCCATGCCGGCGGGTTGACTGCAATGACTTGTGCTTGAGTGCCCGGCCCAGGCCCTGTGGTGTGGTGTCGACCAGCAGTGCCGGGCTTTCCACATGAACATGCGCAATGCGCTGGTGCAGTGCCGTGGCATCGAGATATTTTTTGAAAACCTCGACATCAGGCAGTTCAGGCATACCACGTATACTTTACTGTTGCCCGTTCGGCATCAGTGGTTAGCACTATATCTACCGCTGACGTCCGACCTAGTCCAGTGCGAAGGAGATCTTCGCATTGATGCGGTATTCCGTGATCTGGTTGTTCTCCACCTTGGCTTCCATTTCCTGCATATAAATCGATTTTATATTGTGGATGGACTCGCCAGCCTTTGCGACGGCAACCCTGGCGGCATCTTCCCAGCTTTTCTCCGATTGGGCGAGCACCTCGATAACTTTTATCGTAGCCATGGCTTTCTCCTTGCTGTGGTTTGTGATGTGTATTTATAACGATGTTGCCTTGTGTGTGTCATGACGATGGCGATGTCATCACCCGTATAACTGATGTAATGCTCGAGCAACAACTCCTTGCCGTGATCCTGGATATCGAATTCAACAGGCGCTGAGAGGGACAACTATGGCCACCAATGGAGCCGATATCGGCCTTGATAACGCTGAGCGTCAAGTTCATGAACAACTCTCCGGCGGTTACACTGTGTTACTGTCATGGTAGGTAGTGGGCCGGAGCTGTCATTGATAAATTTCAATGAAGATATCGTCATAAGCGTTAATTTCTGCTAAAAAAGGGCTACTGGAATCAAGCTATTGCTGCAGGAGAAGACCAATGCCAGTTGACGAAAGCCTGGTTCAGGCAGTCTGGGAAAAGGGCCGGGGGATGCCGGATCGGGATACAAACGAATGGCGCAAGGACCAGTGCGGAGCGTGGCTGCATCGGGAGCAGTACAATAACGGGAATTCCGACTACGGCTGGAAGATCGAGAATGTTACCCCTGGTGGTGAGGATATCCTTGAAAACCTGCAGCCGTTGCATTTCAAGAATACCTTCGATATCGCAAACGGGCAGCCACATTGTCGGGTCACTGCTGACCGCACCGATCTGGCGCCCGGCCAGCACATCGATCAGCCACGTAATACCGGCGTCTAATCGTTGTGCTGTTTGACCCGCGCCCCGGTTATCTGCCTGGCTGAAGGGGGAAGACAATGGCGCGTCAAAAACAGCGTGTTTGGCCGGGCCGGCCTTATCCGCTGGGCGCCACCTGGGATGGCGCGGGTACGAATTTCGCCATCTTCTCGGCGCACGCTGAAAAGGTCGAGTTGTGTCTGTTCGATGACACAGGCAAGCGCGAACTTGAACGCATCATATTGCCCGAGTACACCAACGAAATCTGGCATGCCTACTTGCCCGATGTACGCGCAGGACAGCTTTATGGCTACCGTGTATACGGCCCCTATGCTCCTGAACGCGGACACCGGTTCAATCATCACAAGTTACTGCTGGACCCGTATGCCAAAACCTTGCGGGGATCGCTCACCTGGCATGACGCGCTGTTTGGCTACATTGTAGGTCACGACCAGGAAGACCTGTCATTCGATACGCGCGACAGTGCCCCCTTCATGCCAAAGTGCGAAGTTATCGATCCGGCATTCACCTGGGGGCTGGACAGGCCACCGGCGCGTTCCTGGCACGAGACCATTATCTACGAAATGCATATCCGTGGTTGCACCATGCTTCATCCGGATGTCGCAGAGGCGGCGCGGGGCACTTTCGGCGGACTGGCCACGCACAGCATCATAAGCTATCTCAAGGAGCTTGGCATCACGGCCGTCGAACTGTTGCCGGTACATGCCTTCCTGCACGATCGTCACCTGGTTGAGCGGGACCTGCGCAACTACTGGGGCTATAACTCGATTGGTTTTTTCGCGCCTCACCCGGAATACCTGGGCAGTAACGGCATAAATGAAATCAAGACTTTCGTGCAGTTGTTGCACGATGCGGACATAGAGTTGATTCTCGATGTGGTGTACAACCATACGGCTGAAGGCAACCATCGCGGGCCGACGTTGTCGCTGCGCGGCATCGACAACAATTCCTACTATTACCTGATGGAGGATGAGGCGCGCTACTACAACGATTTCACGGGTACCGGCAACGCGCTGGAACTGCGTCATCCCTATGTCCTGCGCATGGTGACCGATTCGTTGCGCTACTGGGTCGAGGAGATGAGGGTGGACGGCTTCCGCTTCGATCTCGCGACGACCCTGGCCAGGGTCAATGGCGAGTTCGATGAACATGCCAGCTTTCTCGATGCCATCGCACAAGACCCGGTACTGTCAGCCGTAAAGCTCATTGCCGAACCCTGGGACACCGGTCATGCAGGCTATCAGCTCGGGCGCTTTCCGCCAGGATGGGCCGAGTGGAACGATCGTTACCGTGATACTGTGCGTCGTTTCTGGCGCGGCGATGAGGGGCAGCTTCCGGAGCTTGCATCCAGACTGTCCGGATCCAGTGATATCTATGATCGGCGTGGCCGACGTCCCTGGGCGAGTGTCAATTTTGTCACCGCTCATGACGGTTTCACGTTGCACGACCTGGTGAGCTACAACGACAAACACAACAAAAGCAACCAGGAAGGCAATCGGGACGGCCATGATAATAATTACAGCTGGAATTGCGGGGTGGAAGGAGCGACCGATGATGCGGCGATTGTCAGGTTGCGGCAACAGCAAAAACGCAATCTTCTGTCAACGCTGTTGCTCTCACAGGGTGTCCCCATTCTTCTCGCCGGTGACGAGTTCGGGCACACCCAGCGGGGCAACAACAATGCTTACTGCCAGGACAATGAAACCAGCTGGCTGAACTGGGACGGTCTCGACGAGACAGGCAAAGCGCTGATGGCGTTTACACAAGCACTACTTCGGCTGCGACGCGAGCATATTGTTTTTCACCGTCACCGTTTTTTTCATGGTAAAGAGATCCCCGGTACGAAGACCAGCGATATCATCTGGTGCAAGCCGGATGGTGAAGCTATGTGCGAGGAAGACTGGCATGATAAGGAGGCGCGCTCCATTGCCTTGCTGATCAGCGGTAAAGCGGGCATCTACCACCTGACGGCACATGGCGAGAAGGAGACTGACGATACGTTCATGCTCATATTGAACGCGGCCGATGAGGACGTCGAATATGTGCTGCCGGAAAACAAGACCTTTTCTCATCCCTCGTTGCTGATAGATACTTCCCGAGATGATATAGGAAGCAGTGCGGAGCAATCGGTTGCCAGTCCTTATGCTGTTGGCGCGCACTCACTTGTTGTGATCAGGTATCGGCGCGAAGTGTGATTGCTGCAAGAGCACTGATAGTGCGGCGATTGCCGGTGACATCACGGCATCCCTGTTCACTGTCACTTCCAGGGCCGTGCAGTCTTGAAGTGATACATTCCCCCAATTAGACAATCAGGGCTTTGATATTTTTCAATGAACGAGGTCGGGAGATATGGTGTGATGTGTTTGTATACCCTCCACGAGGATAATTCAGGACATGCACATGACCATCTTTATTACCCCCATACTGTCACTCATCGCCGGCATATTGATCCTGATCGTGCCGCGTCTGCTGAACTATATCGTTGCTGCTTATCTGATTCTGATAGGAGTGCTGGGCTTGTTTGGTTATCAACATGCCTAGTTTCCAATTGTCTATCTATTTGGTGTATTGAGCAGAGGTGCGGGGTAGAGCGAGGGGCATGTTACGGCTTCTGGGCAATTGACTCTACGTCTGTTCATTTCCGGTGATTGCCTCGAAACCCGCTACCACATCCAGTAACTCGGAGGTGATCGCATTCTGTCGGGCACGGCGGAAGACCCTTGTCACATCCATCAAACGCTCGTCGAGATTGCGTTCCGCTGATTGCATGGCCGCCAGCCGGCTGCTGTGTTCGCTTGCCTGGGACTCGGCGCAGGCGCGGAAGATCGAGACGAACAGGTACTGGTGCAACAGCCGGCCAAGCAAGACATCGGGGTCCATGCTATAGGTCGGCAGGCTGCGCGATGGCCAGGCTTCTTCTTGCAGGCGATGAAAACGCTGCAGGTTAAGGGGCAACAACTCGAACCCCGTGGGCTGGTAGCCCTTGCCGCCGGAGTGGCGGTTGTAAAAAAGATAAACATAGTGCACGCCGGCCTGTTCGCGCCATTCATCGACCTTGAGCAGGATTTGCTGCACGGTCGCCGTGATCTGCGAGGCCGAGCCGGGCAGCAGAAAATCCTCTTCGATCGCCTGCCCCTCGTGCTCAAGGCTGGCGGCCACACGCGCGCCGACAGCGAGCAGCAGGCGGTTTTCCGGATCCGCGGGGCTTGAGGCCATGCGATCCAGGGCGTACCTCGTGATCTCCTCGTTGAAACGGCCGCACAGACCATGATCGCTACCGAATACGATGGCAGCGAGACGACGTGGGGCGTGTGGGCGCCGCGGAGGTTCAGTGGCCGGCAGCATGTCCTTCAACACGACATGCAGGCCGCGTTCCACGGTTCGATAATAACCGCCGACCGCGGTAACCGATTGCTCGTATTGCCGGATGCTTGCCGCCGACAACGCCTTCATTGTTCTTACAATGTTGCGTAGTTCGCCGAGACTGTCCAGTTGCTTGTGCAGTTGCTCGAGGGTTTCCATCGGCTTTATTCCTGCGACCGGTCCTGGAATTCGGACAGTGCGTCGTTGGCGACATCAAGAACCTGTTGCCACTGTGAATCGTCAAGTTTTTCACCGCTATCCATGGACTCGCAGAGTTTCGGCAGATCAGCGAGCACGCGTTGCTGCACCGCCGTTTCGGCATCACCGATCATGTCCACCGGCAAGGCATCGAACAGGCCGGCATTGACGGCCTTGAGCACCGCCATCTGTTCACTGGCGCGCAGGGGGCGGTGTTCATCCTGCTTCAGGATCTCGCGCACGCGGCGGCCATGCTCGATGGTCGCCCGCGTGTCTTCGTCGAGCCGGGTCGCGAAACGGGCGAAGGTCTCCAGTTCCTCGAACTGGGAGTACGACAGCCGCAGATCACCGGCCACGCTGCGAAATGCCGGATACTGCGTCTTGCCACCCACACGTGATACCGACTTGCCCACGTCGATGGCCGGCAGCAGGTTTTTGTGAAACAGCGTGGGGGAGAGGTAGATCTGTCCATCGGTGATGGAGATGAGGTTGGTCGGGATATAGGCCGAGATGTCCTGTGCCTGGGTTTCGATGATGGGCAGCGCGGTCAACGATCCCCCGCCTCGTTTACTGCACAGATGCGTGGCCCGTTCCAGCAGACGTGAGTGGATGTAGAAGATATCGCCGGGATACGCCTCGCGACCCGGCGGCCGGCGCAACAGCAATGACAGTTCACGATAGGCCCGCGCATGCCGGGTAAGGTCGTCATAAACTATGAGCACATCCTGACCCTTCTCCATGAAGTATTCAGCCATCGAGGTGGCGGCATACGGGGTGATGTAGCGCAACCCCGGCGGGTCCTCGTCCGAGGCCACGACAATGATCGTGTTGTCCAGGGCCTCGTGTCTGTGCAATGTATCCACGACCCGGGCCACCGCAGTGCCGCGCTGGCCGACGGCGCAGTAGATGCAAACCACGTCCTTGTCGCGCTGGTTGATAATCGTGTCGACGGCCACCGAAGTCTTGCCGGTCTGGCGATCGCCGACAATGAGTTCACGCTGGCCGCGACCAATGGGGATGAGCGCATCGATCGCCTTGATACCGGTTTCCAGGGGAACGGTGACCGGTGAGCGGTCGATGATGGCAGGAGCAGGGCGCTCGACCGGCCATCGCTCGCTGAACCTCAGGGGCTTGCCGTTATCGAGCACACGTCCCGTGGCATCGATCACCCGCCCCAGTAAGCCCTCGCCGACCGGGGCGTCTGCCTCCCGACCCGTGGCCCTGACCTCGGTGCCCGCCGTCAGTTTGTCGCTGTCGCCGAGCAATATGATGCCGATTTCATCCGGTTCGAGGTTGATGGCAACGCCGAGCACACCGCCGGGAAACTGCACGAGTTCCTCCGAGGTGATCCCGGGCAGACCCGTGACACGGGCGATGCCGCCGCCCACCTGCAGGAGTGTACCGGTTTCACGCGGCTGCAACGCCGCGGCGCCACGATCAATGGCCGCATGCAGCGTAGTCATGGTTTCATCGAGCAGTTCCTGCAGCAAGTTTTTTACTCCTCTTCCCTGGCAACGTCTGTCATGCTGAAGGCTTCCTCGATGCGCACGGCCAGTTCCTCCATATAATCCTGCAGGTTCCAGCTCAGTCGTTGCCCGCCGCTCGTCAGTTCGATGCCGCAGAGTAGCTCCGGTGATTCGCTGTACTCCACGTCCTTGCCATCGGCGATGTATTCATGGACTGCACGCGTCAGTCGGCCGCGGACCGCGGAGTCCAGTTCAAACGCGCTGGCGATGCGCATCGGCTCAACTGTGTGCGCCATTACCTTGCGGGTGTCCTTGTCCAGCGATTTCAGCTGTTCGATGAAGGTTTGCACGATGCGCTCCTCGAGCTCGGTATCCGCCAGATCGCGCAAGACCATGCGCGCAATATGCTGGACGGCCTCGGCCGCCTCGATGCGAAGGTTGGCGAAAAACTCCTGTTTTTCCTGGTTGGCCTGGCGTTGCCAGTTTGCACGGGTCTCGGCGACTTCCTCGCGTGCTTCATCGAGCAGCTGGCGTTTTTCACGTTTCGCTTCTTCCCTGGCCTCGTCCATGAGCGTGTCGTGCTGGCGCTGCAGTTCGTCGCTCTGTTCCTGGTAGCGCTGAACCTTCTCGTCGGCGTTTTGTTCACGCTCCTGTGCCTCGTCCAGCCGCTTTGCAATGCGTTGCTCGCGGCGCTCCATGGCGCGCATAACCGGCTGGTACAGAAAATGTTTCAACAACCAGACCAGGATCAGGAAATTGACGATCTGCGCCGAAACTGTGATCCAGTCGATCGTCATGGATCAGCCTCCCGCCGGCGCGACGACATAGTCCCAGAAGGGGTTGGCGAAAATCAGGATCATGGCCACCACGAAACAGTAGATCGCTGTTGATTCGATCATGGCCAGACCCACGAACAGGGTACGCGTGATGGTGCCGGCTTCGTCAGGCTGCTGGGCGATGGCACTCAGGGCCTGGGCCACGGCGCGCGCCTCACCAAAGGCAGGACCGATGGAGCCGATGGCGATGGTCAGACCGGCGGTGATGACGGAAACCATGCCGATGATTGAGATGTTTTCCATGTTGTTCTCCCTGGTTAATCTGATGATGATTGTTTTGATTTTCCGGATTGTTCGATGTGTCGATGGGCCGAGGTAGCTGACGCGATATAGACCATCGCCAGCACCGCGAAGATATAGGCCTGTATCATGCCGGTCAGCAGGCCGAGCAGTTGCAAAACTATGGGAAAGATATACGGCGTCAGGCTCAGCAGGATGGCCACGATGACAGTACCGCTCATGATGTTGCCATACAGACGTACGGCCAGGGCGATGGTGCGAGATATTTCGCCGAGCACGTTGAAGGGCAGCATGAGCCAGGTTGGTCTGACGTAATGGTGCAAATAGGTCAGCGGACCTTCTGCGGCAATGCCGAACAGCGGTACTGCAATAAAGACACAGATGGCCAGGGCGGTTGTGGTCGAAAGTGATCCGGTTGGCGCCATGTAACCGGGCACGACGTTGAGCAGGTTGGCCATGGCGATGAACAGGAACAGGGTGCCCACAAAGGGCAGGTATCTGCCCGGATCGCGGTGAGTCACGTCCCGGATCTGGTCATGTATGCCGGTGACCAGGACTTCCAGCAGGTTCTGCCAGCGCGAGATCTCTGGACCGGTAGACAGGCGCCGCGTGACCAGCCAGGAGATCAGTGTCAGCAGGGCCATGACCAGCCAGGTAAACACAATGGTGGCATTGACAGACAACAGCCCCCATTGCCAGAACAGAATATCGTCAGGACTGATGGTCATAGTTGCGATTCCTTTTTGTACAGAGCAGGTCGTATGTAGCGGGCGACCAGAATGCGCGCGAGCATGAAGCCGACCACCGCTGTGAGTACATGTTGCCAGGTCGCGTAACGGGCGAGGAAATAGAACCCGGCAAGTACCAGGCCGAAGCGCAGCAGCAGACTGGCCAGCATACGCATGGCCGGACGAGGCGCGCGCTCAAGACCATTGAGCGTTGCCCACAGGCCCCAGAAGAAAGCCAGACCGAGCAAGCTGCCCGCAGTCAACGAGGCTGTGAATTGCAGTACTTCACTCATTGCTTATGCCACCTTCCGTGTTTACGTCCCTCTGGTATATCGCCGACTTGCACGAGTGTCCAGCGGGTAATAATGGGGCCGATGAGTTCGAAGATGACGGTCGAGCCGAGCACGACCGGCAGGATTACATTCTTGATTTCCGGAAAGTGCTGACTGGCGAGCAGCGCCATACCGATGGCGACACCCGCCTGCGGTAACAGGGCCAACCCGATCCAGTGTCGGGTTTTTGCATCAGTACCGCTGAGCCAGCCGCCCAGTCGCGTGCCGAGGATCCGTCCCGCGACCCGCAGACCGATGTAAGCTGCAGCCAGTATGCCGGCATGGGCCAGTGCCTCCATATGCAGCGCAGCGCCGGCGAGCAGAAAGAACAAAATCAGGAACGGCCACTCGATGCCCTCGATGGCGTGAAAAGGTCGATCATGGTGCTTGGCCCGATTCACCACTACCGTCCCAAGGACCATGGCCGCGAGGATATAGGACACCTCCAGCCATACGGCGAGCCCGGCACACAGCATGACCAGGCCCAGGGCCTCTGCCTGAGTGGGCTCGCGGGGACGAATGCGGCCGGTGAGATAGGCCATGGGCAGGCCGAGCACAATGCCCAACAATACTGCGCCGCCAATCTCCCAGGCGCCGGTAGTCAGTACACCGAGCGCACCGCCCTGGCCATTGAGCGCCTGGGCAATAGCGAGCAACAGGCTGAAGACAAGCAGCCCCCACGCATCATCGATGGCCACGATGCCTAACAGTGTATCAGTGAATTTGCCCCTGGCCCGGTACTCGCGGACGACATCAACGCTGGCCGCGGGTGCCGTAGCAGGGGCAATGCCCGCAAGTAGCAGGGCGATTTCGACAGGAACGCCAAACAGGAGCAAAACACCAAACACCAGCAGGCTCGTCATCATGACTTCACCGATGGACATGGCGAGCACGGCGCGGCCCAGTGCCTCGAGTCGGGCGCGGGTCATGTTATGACCAAGCAGGAAGCCAATCATGGCCAGTGCGATATCGGTAAGCACCGGGAACCATTCATTCGTGAAGGCCGGCAACCAATCGAGCACCGACGGGCCAATGACAAACCCTGATAACAGCAACAGGGTGACCCTTGGCAAAGGCGTGTGCCGGCCGGCCAGGTCGGCGAGCAGTCCTAGCAGAAACAGCCCGCCAAAGGTGATCAGGACTTGCGCGGCTGT
>JASFME010000063.1:0-10595 GCA_050117725.1 Granulosicoccaceae bacterium
ATCGACTGAGTAAATACGGTCGTCCTATGCTGGGCTGTACGATCAAACCCAAGCTGGGTCTGTCTGCCAAAAACTATGGCCGTGCCGTCTACGAATGTTTACGCGGTGGTCTTGACCTGACCAAGGATGACGAGAATGTAAACTCTCAACCGTTCATGCGTTGGCGTGATCGATTCGAGTTCGTTGCTGAAGCAATCCAGAAAGCTGAATCTGAAACAGGCGAACGTAAAGGTCATTACCTCAATGTTACTGCAGCTACTCCTGAAGATATGTACGAACGCGCCGAGTTCGCCAAGGAACTGGGTATGCCGATCATCATGCATGACTTCCTGACCGGCGGCTTTACGGCCAACACCGGCCTGGCGAACTGGTGTCGCAAAAACAGCATGTTGCTCCACATTCACCGTGCGATGCACGCGGTAATTGACCGTCACCCGAAACACGGTATCCACTTCCGCGTACTGGCCAAGTGCCTGCGTCTGTCCGGTGGCGATCATCTGCATACCGGTACGGTTGTCGGCAAGCTTGAAGGTGACCGCGCTTCAACACTCGGTTTTGTTGATCAATTACGCGAGTCATTTGTTCCTGAAGATCGTTCACGCGGTGTGTTCTTCGACCAGGATTGGGGTTCTTTGCCAGGTGTATTCGCAGTTGCCTCGGGTGGTATTCACGTATGGCACATGCCGGCACTCGTCACCATTTTCGGTGATGACTCTGTACTGCAGTTTGGTGGCGGTACACAGGGCCACCCATGGGGTAACGCGGCAGGTGCGGCGGCAAACCGTGTGGCACTTGAAGCCTGCGTGAAGGCGCGTAACGAAGGTCGTGACCTGGAACGTGAATCTCGTGACATTCTCACCAATGCTGCACGAACCAGCCCTGAACTGGCCGTGGCAATGGAAACCTGGAAAGAGATCAAGTTTGAGTTCGAAACCGTCGACAAGCTGGACGTCGCATAAGACGACGTCGTTTAACTGACGGAACCGGAAACCAATCAAATCAGTAACGAGGACAAGATAATGTCATTAACAAACGAAATGGGTAATTACAGTACAGCCCAGACGCTCGAAACTTTCGGCTTTTTGCCGAAGATGGATCAGAACGAAATCCAGGCCCAGATTGCCTATATCCTGGCCAATGGCTGGACGCCTGCGATTGAACATGAGCACCCAAGCAGGGCTACCGATCACTACTGGACCATGTGGAAGCTGCCGTTCTTCGGTGAAACCAATATGGCCAATGTGATCAATGAACTGGAAGCCTGTCATCGTGATTTTCCGGATCATCACGTACGCCTCATTGGTTATGACAACTACACCCAGGGCCAGGGTTCCTGCTTTGTAGTGTTCGAAGGACGTATGTAAGTAGATGGGATCTCACTTCATCAGGGTGAGCAAACTCAATCTAAATCGATGATGCAACGGGGTTAACAATGGCACAAACAGCAACCAATCAGACTGCACGTGAGGCTTCTCTTGCACGGCGTCGCGCCATGTCCACCAGGGGCAAGGCTGCGCTGCCCGGAGCGGCGGCAAACCAGGCCAACAGTGGCGGAGTAGCTGGCACTTCACAGGCCAGTCAGCCGCCAGTGGCATCCTCGTCGCAGGGCATGATCGCACGCGATGCATCGCGTGCACGTCGCGAGGCCATGGCTACCCGGGGTAAAGCGGGCATCCAGAGCAAGGACCGCACGCGTGAAGCGCCGGAACAAATGCAGTCGGCACCACCGACAGCGACACCTGCACAAACTCCCGGGAGCAGTGGCGGTGGTACCGCCAAGCCTGACGGTGGATGCGGTTGTGGTTGCAATGGCACCAAAAAATCCTGTGATGGCAAGCCCCGGGCCGAAATGTCACTGGATACGGGTAAAACGATTCGCCCCATGCCCAAGCAAGGTCGGCAACTGAGCCCGGCACGTGCTGCATCACTGGCACGCCGTGAAGCCATGTCCAACCGTGGCAAAGCAGGTTTGTCTGGTAAGGGAATGTCGCAGGCGCAGACTGCGCGTGCCGCCAATCCCAACCTGAACAGCCGTGAACTGGCCAAAGCCTTGCGAGAGCAACGCAGCAAGAACGGCAAGTCCGGTCAGCAGAAATCCAGGCCCAGTGGTCGTCAGCGTAACAAGTCGACTGCTACTGGCGCGGCAGAGGATGCGCCGTCGAAAGTCGGGGCCAGTGAAACTGCACACGGTCAAACTGTTACCGGCACAATGGTCGGCCGCAGCCCGGATGTTACCGGGGATGAGCCGAGTACCTGCCGTACGGTTACCGGCACCGAGTACATGGGCGCGGATATCTTCCGGGAATTTTGCCAGGCCGAGCCAGGCAAGCCCCCCAGCAAGGTCAGTGTCAGCCCGACCTCGCGCGGCAACCGTGTAACCGGTAACCGGGTTGGCCGTGGCAAGAATGTCACGGGTAACGAGCCGGGTACCTGCAAGCGTGTCACCGGTAACGAGTATGTCGGTGCCAACCAGGCGGAAAGCTATTGCGGCAGCAAGGCTGAAGCCGGGCCGGGCAAGATCACAAGCTCGCAAACCCGCAAGGGCAAGACCCTGACCGGAAGCAACGTTGGTCGTTTCGGCAAGGTCACCGGTGATGAAACCGGTGCTGATCGTGAACTGACCGGTAGCCAGTACATGCAAACCGGTAACGGCAAGGCGCCGCACAAGGTTGGCAGTAGCAGCACCCTGCGTGGTGGCAGCATTACCGGCACGATGGTTGGTCGTAATGAACGCGTTACCGGTGACGAACCGGGTAGCTGTCGCGATGTCACCGGTGATGATTACATTGGTCAGGAGCAGTTCGGTCGCTTCTGTGAAAAAACACCCGAACCGCAGGATCGCAAGGTCGGCCTGTCCGCCACGCTCGAGGGCAAGGCCGTCACCGGCACCATGACAGGTCGTTCCGGTCGCGTGACCGGAGATGAACCGGGCACCTGCAAGGCCGTCACCGGCACACCGTATGCCGGTGCCGAGCAGTACGCCGGTTTCTGCAAACCGGACGAAGCCAACCAGGCGGCAGCACGCCAGCAGCCCCGGCGAGGTACACCGGGTGCCGCCATGACCGGCCAGCAACCTGGAATTAACGGCGCGCTGACCGGCGCGGGCAAGGGTGCTTGTGAAGACGTATCCGGCACACCGTATGTTGGTGCCGATCAGTTTGCCGAGGTTTGCCCGGCTACCGCGGCCGATAGCGCGAGCCCGGATTTCCCGCAGGCGATCGGCGGCACCCCATGGGGGCAGTTCAGCGTCAGCTCACCCGCCGGCGAGGCACAGCAACAGCATGCTGCGGGCGGTGTGACAGGCAGCCGTTATGAACAGGGCCAGATTACGGGACCGTTCGGTATGGCAAGCGGCAAGGTTACCGGTACCGAAGAGGCCAGGTTTGACCAGGGTTCGGCAAAAGGCAACAGCCAACCTGCTATGCCGGCCACGGCGGAAATGTTCGAGGGACGGGTCAAGTCGCGCATAACCGGTGAAGGTATGGATGCAGGCGCCAGGATTACCGGCGATGACTGGGACCGCGGTGACAACGTCACCGGTACCGAAGGCATGTCAGCCACGCGCCGTAATCCGACCCTGCAGGGCAGCGGTCCGATATCGGCGATGCAGCCGCCAAAGCGGAATGAGGAGATGACTGTCCCGAGCAGCAAGGTCACGGGTGGCAGCGGCAATACGGAAAAGGGCGCACTGGTCACGTATTCAGGAGGTGCGCGCGGTTAGTACGCGGCATTAACGAAAACAGGCAGCTAAAGCATGTTGAACGCACGACACAAACAGACACGCACTTCGCCCGGGACCCCTGCGATCGCACCATTGGGTCGTCCGGGGGCAAGGACAGCGCAGGGCAATGCGAAGGCAACGCCGGTTGGTGGAGCGGCAGCAAGTCGTGCCAGCGAAATACGTTCCGTGGCACATCCATTGACCCGCGTTGATGAAAACTCGCATCTGTATGCCTACGAGCGCACTGTCAAGGAAGCCTTTGACGCAATAGTGCCGACCCTGAAGCGCGTTTCGGCAATGCAGCATGAGGCCGATTTTGAAACACGTGCCCAGCAGATCGCACGCGAACAACTCGGTTATGAACTGCCGGCGACAATCCTGGCGGATGCCTGGGTCGACCAGCTTGACATGAAACAGTTGTTCGCATGGTGCGTGTTCGAAACCTATTGCCGCTTCTGTGACGAGGTGTTCAGTAATGATCCTCTCGGCAGCAACAATGAACAGCAATTCCAGGAATTTCTGCAGGAGTGCGGCTTCCATACGCTGGATGTTTCTCCTTGTGCAGACGGCCGCCTCGCGCATGTAATTCGTTATGTACTGCGTTTGCCGTATCGCGCAGTGCGCCGCAAGTCCTATGCCGGTGCAATGTTTGATATCAAGGACAGTCTCGACAAGTGGGTGGAAACCGAATTGCTGCGGTTCCGTGAAGGCCGTCCGAATACAGCGGATATGCCAACACGATACCTGAAAACTGTGGTCTATCACTTAAGTTCGTTTGATCCGAACAACGAGGGTTGCGCCGCACATGGTTCGGATACCAGTCGTGCAGCGCGTGCCGGGCTTGAACGACTGCAGGCCTTCAGGCAGGCAATCGAAAACACGCATTGTTGTGGCGCGTCAATCGATCACCTGTTGATCGGTCTGGATACTGACACCGACGCTATTCGTGTCCATGTGCCAGACATACATGGTCACATCGATCTCGATCATTACCTGGACGGGAACGAGATCTATGACGCGACGCGCACCATGGTGGCAAAACATGCTGAGGAGTGGATTGCCGATTACGTGCTGGGTGCGAATACCGAAATGGCGGATGGCATGGTCAGGTTTGTAACACATCTGTTGATCAACAACATCTCGCAGATAGATTACGTGCGCAATTATTACGGTGCGCATTACTCGGACATTGGCCACGCAGAGCGTTTTATTGGTGCCGGCATCGGGTTCGAGGAAGTGCAGTTACGAAACCTGACGTACTTCGCGTACCTCAACACGGTAGAAGAGGCCGCCCAGGATCTCGATGTCGGGATCAAGATATTCACGCGGCTGAATATTGCCCATGGTCTGCCAGTACCGGTCGTTGTGCGTTACGACTACCACGGCAATGTGCCGGGTGCACGCGAGCGTGCCGAGCAACATTGTCGCCGTGTTGCTGACGCCCTGCACAGCCGTTACGCAGACTTGGCGGCGAAGGGCCTGTTACACAGTTTGTTGGCTGTGCGGGATGTGAATGCCGCTGGCCAGATTGAAGTGCTGGATTGTTCTGTCAAGGCGCATGCAGCGCAGGAGGCTCACTGATGAAAATCTGTCAGGTTGAAAAGCCGCTGGTCGCAACCAACCGTATTCCCGGCCTGGAACACCGGCACATGCAGGTGGTGCGTGATGGCAGTGCACAACTGGTCGCGGTCGATGCTGTCGGCGCGATACCGGGTGACTGGGTGATCTGTGTTGGCAGCTCCGCGGCACGCGAAGCGGCCGGCAGCAAGGAATACCCGAGTGATCTGACCATTGTCGGCATCATCGATCACTGGGAACCGGATCAGGAGAACAGCTGATGGATATTTTGCGGGTCGAGACACCACTCGTATGCACACGTCGAGTCAAGGGGCTGCAACACATCAGCCTGCGTGTGCTGCGTGATGTGAAAGGCCGGCAACACGTAGCCGTCGACCCGGTCGGGGCGCGAGAAGGTAACTGGGTATTTACCCTGAGCGGTTCGGCAGCACGTTATGCCGTGGGTGACTACGAGGTACTCACCGACCTGACTATCGGCGGCATTATCGATTTCTGGGAGGCTGACCAAGTGCAGTCACCCGGGAAAAGCGTGACAACGGCGTAACGTTGTAACGAAGTTAATCAGTAATACAACCATGTCAACCAAGTAGGAGATAGAAAGATGGCAAACGAAAACTATGGGATTGCACTGGGTATGATCGAGACCCGTGGCCTGGTACCGGCAATTGAAGCAGCCGATGCCATGACCAAGGCTGCCGAGGTTCGCCTGATCGGTCGCGAATTCGTTGGTGGCGGCTACGTTACCGTTCTGGTTCGCGGTGAAACAGGTGCGGTTAACGCAGCCGTTCGTGCCGGCGCTGATGCCTGCGAACGTGTTGGTGACGGCCTCGTTGCTGCACACATCATTGCCCGTCCACACCGTGAAGTTGAACCGGTTTTGCCGGCAGGTGGCAGTGCTGATACAGCTGCAGCGGCCTGAAGGTAAGGGCACTTAGTACAACTGAATCAACAGGAGAAACAGACCATGGCCAACGAAAATTACGGCATTGCCCTGGGCATGATCGAGACACGCGGAATGGTACCCGCCATCGAGGCCGCGGATGCCATGACCAAGGCTGCAGAAGTACGCATCATCGGCCGCGAGTTTGTCGGCGGCGGTTATGTCACCGTGCTCGTTCGCGGTGAAACCGGCGCAGTCAACGCGGCCGTACGCGCGGGAGCAGATGCCTGCGAACGCGTTGGTGATGGCCTGGTAGCGGCACACATCATTGCCCGTCCACATCGTGAGGTCGAACCTGTCCTCAGTGGTACCGGCAATCGTGCGCTGCGCAGTTGAATGACTGGTTGCTAACTGACTGACTGGAACCGTCGTCATGCACCTTGCCAACGCTGATCAGCGTGTTCTCGGCTACCTCGGCAGGGCCCTGAGCCTGGAGCTCTCCGCGGTCCAGCTATACAGCACCCAGGCCCGACTTGTCGAGGCCTGGGCGCTGTCCGAGGTTGCTTCGAAGCTGAGTGCGGAAGCCAGCGAAGAAATGGGGCATGCCGATCGTATCATCAGTCGCATGTTAGCCCTGGGTGTGGCACCGAATGCCTCGCAATTGCGGCCGGTGCGCCTCGGGCAAAACCTGCAGGAATTACTGCAGCACAACTATGCATTCGAGAGGGAACTTATCGGGCTGTACGAGGAAGCCACCCGGCACTGTGCAAGAAACGGTGACCATGACAACCGCGTGTTTTTCGAGACCTTGCTCGGTGAGGAACAGGCACACGCACAGCACTGGCAGGAATGGCTTGCCGAGTTACAGCAATCAGCTGACACATCACCACGTAGCATGGTGACGATGAACAGTGAGTAAACACGCAGGAGAACAGCTATGAGTGAACAATGGCAAGAACGCAATCGCCCCGCACGCCTGGAACGTCGTTTAAAGTTTGCGGATTACAGCACCCTGCGGGATTTTCTCGATCGCGCCGCGGAACTGTCCGAGCGCGAAGGCCTGTACCCGGACATGGGTTTCGGACGGGATTACGTGAATATCACGATCCACGCAGATGAAGGTGACGAAGCGCTGGGTGAGCAGCAACATCAGTTTGCACAACAGCTCGACGCGCTCGTCAACAACACGACGCATTGAAGGTATTTCAATGCCGGTGATAGCCGTAGTGGGCAACAAGGGTGGCGCGGGCAAAACCACGCTGTCCGTGAACCTGGCTACCGGTATAGCACGACAACATCGCATTGCCGTTATCGATGCTGATCCGCAAGGTTCTGCTTTGCAATGGCGGGCCTTTGCCGAACATGACGCAGCGGTACCGGTATATGAAGCAGAGGATGATCTCGCCAGTCAGGTGACTGCACTGGCACGCGAGTACGACATACTTGTGGTCGATTGTCCGCCCTCGGTGCATGCGCAGCAGACCGATGCGGTATTGCGCGTTGGTGACCTGGCCCTTGTCCCGGTACAACCGTCGCCGGTCGACCTGTGGGCCACCGTGCATATCGAGCAGGCCATCGATCGTGCTCATGAATATAACCCGCACCTGCGCGCCCTGCTCGTGATCAACCAGCTTGAGGCACGCACGACGCTGTCGCGACTGGTCCGCGAGGCCCTGGCAGAAATTGACCTGCCAGTGGCCAACACAGCCCTGCGTCGCCGCGCGATTTATCGCAGCAGCGCGCTGGAAGGGAAGAGTGTTTTTGAGATAGGACGACGCGGCGCTGACGCGGCCGCGGAACTCGAGCAACTGATTCGGGAGGTAATGCAAACATGAGCAGTACAGACAAGACCCGCAACAAACTCATGGCGTCGATGCGCCAGAGCAAGGCAGGTAGCACGGGCAAAACAACCGGTACCCGCAAGGGTAGCAGCAAGAAGGTGGCCAGCAAGGCAGCGGCCAAACCAGCCAGAAAGCCGACCACGAAACCCGCCGCGAGCAAGACGACCAAGCCCCGGACCCATGTGGCTGCCGGCGATCCCTACCAGGGCGGGCGCAGGGTGTGGCCGGACTGAGGGAATAAATATAGATAATAATCTATGGATATAAAGTAAATATACGAGTTGAATCTATGCACTGTATTGACCATACTTGCTCCATGAACCTGTGAGGAAAACGCTATGACACCACTCGACTACTACTTGCTCGGAATCGCGTTGTGCTGTTGCGCCATGGTGTTCGTGGCCAGGAAACGTTATGTCATTCGCCAGCCCCGGCTGACTTGTCTCCCGGCAAATGCACGGTCCGTACGGGCCCTGCTCATGAAGTGCAGGTAATCGCGATTCACAACACGTGGATGGTGGATCAGGACTAAAGGAGAACGACGGTGAAGCGCGTGAACATTTCGGAAGACAACAGCTATACGCCACCGGCGGCAATGCCGGACTACCTGATCCGTCATGCCACGTTACGCCAGTTGCAGGTGTTCGAGGCGATCGTGCGCCTCGGCAGTTTTACGCGCGCAGCTGAAGAACTGTTTCTGACCCAGCCCACGGTATCGATGCAGATACGCAAACTCACTGATGCGATAGGTCTGCCGTTGTTCGAACATGTCGGTCGTAACGTCGAACCGACCGAGGCCGGCGGGGAACTGTACAGCGCCTGTCGCAGCATGTTCGAAACCCTGGCCAACCTGGAAATGAAGGTCGCCGATCTAAAAGGCATGAAGCGTGGCCGGCTGCGCATGGGCGTGATTACCACGGCCAAGTACCTCGCCCCGGAAATCCTCGGCGAGTTCAGCCGCCTCTATCCGGGCATCGACCTGGCGCTGAAGGTCACCAACCGCGAGCGCATCATCACGCGTATGCACGATAACGAGGACGACCTGTACATCATGGGTCAGGCCCCGGAAGAGGAACTCGATGTCGAGGCCTACCCGTTTGCGCCGAACCCGCTCGTGGTGATGGCCCCGCGCGATCACCCGCTGGTTGGCAAGAAATACATTTCACTGGAAGAGGTCGCGAAAGAGTCGTTCATTATCCGTGAACCCGGTTCCGGGATACGCGATGCTACGCTGCGTATATTTGAGACGAAAGGCTTGCGCCCGAATGTCCGCATGGAACTTGGCAGCAACGAGGCGATCAAACATGCCGTGGTGGGCGGGCTGGGCCTGTCTGTCCTGTCGCTGCACACTCTGACCCTGGAAGGTGTGAATGGCCCGGTGGCAATTCTCGACGTCGAAGGCTTCCCGATCATGCGCCAGTGGTACATCGTGTATCCGAAAGGGAAGGAACTGTCACTCGTGGCACGCACCTTTCTCGATTTCGTGGTCAAAAATGAACCAAAGATCCGTGAACAGATGCAAACCATGTGGCCTGCCCTGAAGCAATTACTGAAAGAGCAGGACAATACAACTGCGGCTACGGCGAAGAAAAAAACCGCCACGCGCAAGAAAAAGACCAGTAAAAAATAAGCGCTTGTTGCATCAGCCCATTGACGCTGGGCTATGGCATGCATTGTTACAATCAATAAGTAATTCTCGACAACCGACGCCATAATCATTCTTGAAACAGTACACGTGCATGCCGCAGACATGCGGTCTATGTGAGTCGTGATTTAACTGTAACAAGGAGTGGTTCGTCGCGTGCGTATCTTCAATGACATTGGCCTGCGTAACCTGCACGGTGATATCTTTGGTGGTGTCACTGCGGCCGTGATAGCGTTGCCCATGGCGCTGGCGTTTGGCGTGGCGTCGGGTGCCGGTGCCGAGGCAGGCCTGTACGGCGCAATCCTGGTGGGTCTGTTCGCGGCATTGTTTGGTGGCTCACCAACCTTGATCTCGGAACCGACCGGTCCGATGACCGTTGTATTCACTGCGGTGATCGCCAAGCTGATCGCCTCCGATCCTGTCAATGGTATGGCCATGGCCTTCACTGTCGTCGTCATGGCCGGCATGTTCCAGATCCTGTTTGGTGCCATGCGACTTGGCAAGTATGTCACGCTCATGCCGTATACCGTTGTTTCTGGCTTCATGTCCGGGATCGGCATTATCCTGATCATCCTGCAGATCGGTCCGTTACTTGGCCAGGCCGCACCGGCCGGTGGTGTGATTGGTATCGTGCAAAACATTCCGCAACTGATCGCCGGTATGCGTATCGAAGAAAGCGTGTTGACGCTGTTGACTATTGCAATCCTGTTTTTCATGCCGCTGCGTTTCAAGCGTTACCTTCCGCCGCAACTCGTGGCACTGCTGATAGGGACGATCGTCTCCGTGTGGCTGTTTAGCCATGTCGACATCCGTCGCATCGGGGCGATCCCGACCGGTCTGCCTGAATTCCAGTTGCCCGTGTTCAGTATTGAGCAATGGCAGGTCATGCTCGTTGACGCGGTTGTGCTCGGCATGCTCGGTTGTATCGAT
>JASFME010000064.1:0-10585 GCA_050117725.1 Granulosicoccaceae bacterium
ACACCGAATCCTGATATTCTTTGCAACCGCGAGATCAAGTTCCGCGCCTTTCTCGATCACGCCCTGCAACAGGGCGCCGATTATATTGCTACCGGCCACTATGCGCGGCATGAAACGCGTAACCATGAGCATTACCTGTGCACGGCACACGACCAGAACAAGGATCAAACCTATTTTTTGTATACGCTCGGCCAACATGCCCTGCAACATACGCTGTTCCCGCTCGGCGATCTGGACAAACCCGAAGTGCGTCGCCTTGCCGAACATCATGGCTTCGTCAATGCCGGAAAAAAAGACAGTACAGGAATTTGCTTTATCGGCGAGCGCAACTTCCGTGACTTCCTGTCGCGTTACCTGCCGGCCCAACCCGGCAAAATCGTGACGGAAGACGGTACGGTCATCGGCAGCCATGAAGGACTGATGTATTACACGCTCGGACAACGCCAGGGCCTGGGTATCGGTGGCCGGCAGGATGCTTCCGGTAAACCCTGGTTCGTTGCCGAAAAAGACCTCGAGCATAACCAGCTCATTGTGGTACAGGGTGGCGACCATCCCTTGTTATTCAAGACCTCGTTACGGACTTCGCAACTTCACTGGGTCAGCGGTCACGCCCCTGAATTGCCATTACGCTGTCACGCCAAGACGCGTTACCGTCAACCGGCGCAGGCCTGCACAGTTCAACACAACGGCGACGACGAACTGATCGTGCATTTCGACGAACCGCAACGCGCCATGACACCGGGCCAGTCCGTAGTGTTCTATCTCGACACAGACTGCCTCGGTGGCGGCATTATCAATGAAGCATTCAACCGACCATTATGAGCAAAACCATAACAGACAAAGTCATCGCCTTTGCCGGTATCCTGCAGGCTACCCATTGCGTCAAGGACATCGCCACAACCGGGCGCACTGACAACGATGCACTGCAGGCATGCATAGAAAGTCTTTTCATCATCGATGCAGAGAAGACCGAGGATGTCTTCGGCGGGCTGCAGCGCTTGCGCTACGGTATCGGACAAGGCACAAAATTGTTTACCAACGACAGCAAAAAAATTGACATGGAAAGCATGCAATACACGATTGCTGCCGTACAACTCGAGCGCAAACTGGCCCGTCAACCGCAGATGCTGGCGCAAATCTCTGATGGCATTGAGCGCGCACGGCAGCAGGCAGCGGTCTTTACTACAACGCATGAGAACGTGATTGCCAATCTTGCCGGACTGTACTCGGACACCATCAGCACACTGAAACCACGTATTCTCGTCAATGGCGATCCGACCTGGCTAAATGACACACAAAACGTGCAGAAAATCCGCGCCCTGCTGCTCGCCGCAATACGGTCTGCCGTATTGTGGCGTCAAAGCGGAGGAACCCGACTGCAATTGTTGTTTTCGCGCAAAAAGTATCTTGCTGAATTTCAGCGACTTTTCAACAGTCTGAACATACACTGACATTACCTGTCCAAAAATATAAGGTATTCATGGCAAAGCTGGACTAGACTTGTAGTATCAAACCGGTACAGGGGTACCAGGCAAGCACTAACAATCAGGCAGACAGGAGGATGTATCATGAGAAGACTCTACTTCGTTATTCCCAACATCCCGAGTGCCAGACAAATCGTTGATGAATTGTTACTCGCGAGAGTCGACGCTCGTCATATTCACGTCATTAGCCGGGACGACAGCCAGGTTGTTCGTGCCGAGTTACCCGAAGCGACCCTGCTGGAAAAAACCGACATCATCCCTGCGTTCGAACGGGGCATTGTTGCCGGTTTTGCTGTCGGTCTGTTGTGCGGCGGCCTGGCAATCATGTTTCCACCTGCCGGCCTCGATCTCGGTGGTGGCTCGTTTCTGGCTATCACGCTGGCCGGCACCGCATTTGGTGCCTGGAGTTCGAGCATGATCGGTGTGTCATTGCATAATTCGCAATTGAAACGCTTTGAGCCTGCAATCGAAACCGGCTCCTTGCTCATGATGGTGGATGTCCCGAAAAAACGCGCCGGTGAAATCAATCAACTGGTCAGTCGTCACCACCCCGAAGCGCATGCTGAAGGCGTGGAACCGACCATGCCGGCGTTCCCGTAGCAATACAACCGGCCAAAACCCAAAACGCCCTGAAATGATTCAGGGCGTTTTATTTTTTGATATTGCCTCTATCAGGCAACTTCCACGCGGATCGTCTTGTCAGCGACATCCCTGTACTCGGCGATCTCGTGGAAATTGAGGTAGCGGTAAATCTCGTCCGCGAGTGGCTGCAGACCCTGTACATATTCCATGTATTCATCAACCGTCGGAATACGTGCCAGTGCCGCACAGACAGCGGCCAGTTCTGCCGACCCGAGGTAGACATTTGCGTCCTTGCCCATACGATTCGGGAAGTTACGCGTCGAGGTTGAGACGACGGTTGCACCATCGGCAACACGCGCCTGGTTACCCATGCACAGCGAACAACCCGGCACCTCGGTACGCGCCCCGGCCTTGCCGAAGATCGAGTAATAGCCTTCTTCAGTGAGCTGGTGTTCATCCATGCGGGTGGGCGGTACGATCCACAAACGTGTCGGCACATTGGTAATATTTTCCAGCACCTTGCCGGCGGCGCGGTAATGGCCAATGTTGGTCATGCACGACCCGATAAACACTTCATCTACCTTGTCACCAGCCACTTCCGACAATGGCTTGATGTCATCCGGATCATTCGGGCAGGCCAGTAGCGGTTCCTTGATCCCGTTCAGATCGATCTCAATAATTTCTGCATACTCGGCATCCGCATCCGCTTCCATAAGCTGCGGATCATCGAGCCAGGCCTGCATCGCATCGATACGGCGTTGCAGGGTGCGCTTGTCCTCATAGCCGTTGGCGATCATCCATTTCAGCAAGGTCACGTTCGATTCGAGGAACTCGATGATGGGTTCCTTGTTGAGGTGAACGGTACATCCCCCTGCCGAACGCTCTGCCGAGGCATCCGAGAATTCAAACGCCTGTTCCACCTTCAGATCCGGCAGTCCTTCAATTTCGAGGATACGGCCGGAGAAAACATTCTTCTTGCCCTGCTTCTCGACGGTGAGCAGGCCTTTCTGGATTGCTGCATAAGGGATGGCATTGACGAGATCACGCAGCGTAATGCCCGGTTGCATCTCGCCCTTGAAGCGCACCAGCACGGACTCGGGCATGTCCAGCGGCATCACACCGAGCGCCGCGGCAAAGGCCACCAGCCCGGAACCCGCGGGAAAGCTGATGCCGATCGGGAAACGCGTATGCGAATCACCACCGGTACCGACGGTATCGGGCAATATCATGCGGTTCAACCAGGAATGAATCACGCCATCACCGGGGCGCAGCGACACACCGCCACGGTTCTGGATGAAGCCGGGCAGTTCATGCTGCAAATTGATGTCGACCGGTTTCGGGTAGGCCGCGGTATGACAGAAACTCTGCATGACGAGATCGGCAGAAAAACCGAGGCAGGCCAGTTCTTTCAGTTCATCGCGCGTCATGGCGCCGGTGGTATCCTGCGAACCCACCGTGGTCATGCGCGGTTCACAATAGGTACCCGGGCGAATCCCCTCGACGCCGCAGGCGCGGCCCACCATCTTCTGCGCAAGCGTAAAGCCCTTGCCGGTATCGGCCGGGGCAACCGGACGTGTGAAGACGTCGGACGGTTCAAGGCCGAGATCCTCGCGTGTACGATCGGTCAGTGAGCGGCCGATAATAAGCGGGATACGACCACCGGCGCGCATTTCATCCGCCATCGTGCCTGGTTTCAGAGTAAATGTTGCAATCACCTCACCGGCTTCGTTGCTGACTTCACCCTTGTATGGATAAATCGTGATCACATCGCCGGTTTCCATCTTCGATACATCGCATTCGATGGGTAGTGCACCCGAATCTTCAGCCGTATTGAAGAAGATCGGCGCGATCTTGCTACCGAGCACGATACTGCCCTGGCGCTTGTTAGGCATATAGGGAATATCTTTACCCATGTGCCACTGCACCGAGTTGATCGCCGATTTTCGCGAGGAACCCGTACCAACCACGTCACCGACATAGGCAAGTGGATGGCCCTTTTCCTTGAGTTCATCGATGATGCCCAGCGCATTCGGCATCTTGTTGATGAGCATGGCTTTCGCATGCAACGGGATATCCGGGCGGCTCCAGGCTTCCGAGGCCGGTGACAGGTCATCGGTATTGGTTTCACCCGCTACCTTGAAGACGGTGACGGTGATCGACTCGGCCAGCGGCTCGCGTTTCGTGAACCATTCCGCCGCCGCCCAGCTGTCGATAACCTGCTTGGCCCAGTTATTCGTCTTCGCCTTGTGCATGACATCATGGTAGGCATCGAAAATAAGCAACGTGCGTGACAACGCCTTCGCGGCAAGGGGTGCCAGATCCTCATCTTCGAGTAATTCGATCAGCGACGCGATATTGTAGCCACCCAGCATGGTGCCAAGCAGTTCGGTGGCACGTTTGCGGTCGATAAGCGGGCTGCTTGCCTCACCACGGGTCACGGCGGTCAGGAAACCGGCTTTGACATAGGCCGCCTGATCCACCCCGGGTGGCACGCGGTGAATAAACAACTCGAGCAGGGTGTCTTCTTCCCCGGCGGGCGGGGTCTTCAGCAATTCAACCAGATCGGCGGTTTGCCCGGCATCCAGTGGCAGCGGCGGCAGACCCTCGGCCGACCGTTCCGCGACATGTTTTCTATAGTTCTCGAGCACGACTTCACCCCAATAACATCTGAATTCTTTGAATGCCGGGCACATCGCCGGCGCAACAGGGTGCATATTCTAGCGCAGCTGGCTGGCAAACACAGCGCGCTAACAGCTTCTTTTATGTATGGATTTGCACGCAGACAGACCCTGAGCCGGTGAAAATCTTGTAAAAGTGTGCATTTTCCGCGGCCTGATGTTATAAACAACTTCATATAATATTCTTATCTATTTGAATAATAATAAGTAAACAATAATATTCACAAATGACCTTAAGACGTGAGCGGGTTCACAGTTTAGCGTCATGGTCTATGAAAGACTGGCTATCCATAAAACGAGTCCACGCCGGAAACCCGGCCCTGGAAGGAGGACGACATGGACACAACATTGGCATTTGTCGTTAGCTTTGGTATGGCCGTCACAGGCCAGGTGGCCCAGGATGCCGGAAAATCACAGGATGCCGGCGTACAGGCTTATTCCACTGAACAATCACAGCAACGCGCCGCGCAAATCCAGAAACGCATTGCGCTGACCAACGAGTGGTCGCGCAAGATACGTCAGGGCGGCCTGCAACAGCGTTGAACAAATACGCATAACAACAATGCCAGGGATCCTGGCAATTCTTAAGCTATTTGCCCCTGCCCGGAATTTATCCGTCAGGGGCTTTTCTTTTGTGCATGGCATTTTCCGGCCTGAATTGGCACAATGCGCGTCTGGCAACGGTCTTCCTGGCATGACCGTAACAACTTGACTCCTTTTACAAAAAGACGATAAAACGCATGGAACTGACCGCGCTTACCGCCGTATCCCCCATCGATGGCCGATATGGCAGCAAAACAAGTGATCTACGTCCGATCTTCAGTGAATTTGGCCTGATCAAGCACCGCGTCATCGTCGAGGTGCGCTGGCTGCAAATGCTGGCCGGGCACGAGGGGATCGCCGAAGTGCCAATGCTGAGCACCGGGGCAAATGCTGCTCTCGACGCGATTATTGATGAATTCAGCAATAATGATGCGCAACGCGTCAAGGACATCGAGCGCACCACGAATCATGACGTCAAGGCGGTCGAGTATTTCCTCAAGGAAAAGATCAGCAGCCAGGCCGAGCTCGAGGCGATCAGCGAGTTTTTCCATTTCGCCTGCACATCCGAGGACATTAACAACCTCGCCTATGCGCTCATGCTCAAGGCGGCCCGCGAAACGGTTCTCTTGCCGGAGATGGATGCCCTGATTACTGCGCTCACGGGTTTGGCGCACGAACACGCCGAATTACCGATGTTGTCGCGCACGCACGGCCAACCCGCCTCGCCAACCACGCTCGGCAAGGAAATGGCCAATGTCGCCAAACGCCTGCAGCGCCAGCGCGACCAACTGGCCGTAGTGGAACTGCTCGGCAAGATAAACGGCGCCGTCGGCAACTACAATGCCCACCTTGCCGCCTATCCCGAACTGGACTGGGCGGCTATTGCTGAAAAATTTGTGACCGGCCTCGGACTGGACTGGAACCCCTATACGACCCAGATTGAGCCGCATGACTATATCGCCGAATATTTCGATGTGGTAACGCGCTTCAATACTGTGCTGCTCGATTTTGACCGTGATATCTGGGCCTATATCTCGATCGGTTACTTCAGGCAAAAGACCGTCGCCGGCGAGGTTGGCTCCTCGACCATGCCGCACAAGGTCAACCCGATTGATTTCGAAAATTCCGAGGGTAACCTCGGCCTGGCCAACGCCGTATTCACTCACCTCGGCCAGAAATTGCCCATATCACGCTGGCAGCGCGATTTGTCGGATTCCACGGCGCTGCGCAACCTTGGCGTCGGCGTTGCGCACAGCCTGATCGCCTACCAATCGACCATGAAAGGGATCGGCAAACTCGACGTCGACTCTGCCCGCCTGGCTGCCGATCTGGATGCCAATTGGGAAGTGCTGGCCGAACCGATCCAGACCGTGATGCGCCGCTACGGCATCGAGAAACCGTATGAAAAGCTCAAGGAACTGACCCGTGGCAAGCGTATCGATGCCGCCTCGCTGCAGGCCTTTATCGACAGTCTGGAACTTCCTGACGAGGCCAGGCAGCGGCTGAAAGCCATGATACCGGCCAGCTATACGGGCAATGCCGCCGAACAGGCCCGCAACGCCTGAAGCAATTAGCGGGAGGGGCAATGGCTGATTTTGTGAACCAGCTCACAGAGTTTGTCACTTCCATGGGTAATAGTGATTACAGGCAGCGCTTGCAGGCAGCGACCCCTTCCTACCCCCACACAGCGGCTTGCAAGACGGCTACCCACTCTGCCCGGACTGTTACCCCCACCCCGACAGTCCGGGTTTATTTTTGCCCGGCGTCAGTGCCGGGTACGGAAAACCCCTGATGCAGTGGCCGACCAACATTCTCGGCGGCATGGATCCGGCCCGGTTTCTCGCCGAATACTGGCAAAAACGCCCGTTGCTGATCCGCCAGGCTGTCCCCGGTTTTCGCGACCCCCTCGACCCTGATGAACTCGCCGGCCTGGCCTGCGAGGACGATATCGCCTCGCGCATCGTGGTGGAACTGCAGGGTGACAGGCCCTGGCAGGTCCGGCATGGCCCCTTTGATGAGGCCATCTTCGCCGAGGTGCCCGCCAGTCACTGGAGCCTGCTCGTCCAGGATATGAACCGCTATGTGCCGGCACTGGCGCGCCTGCTCGATTGCTTTGCTTTCGTGCCGGACTGGCGGATTGATGACGTCATGGTCAGTTATGCACCGGAGCACGGCTCGGTCGGGCCACATATCGATAACTATGACGTGTTCCTGCTACAGGGCCTGGGTGCGCGGCGCTGGCAGATCAATTGCCAGCCGGTCAATGATGACGATCTGATTGCCGGGCTCGACCTGCGCATCCTGAAACGTTTCGAGCCCGAACAGGAATGGGTGCTCGAGGCAGGCGATATGCTGTACCTGCCGCCGGGCGTCCAGCATTACGGTGTCGCACTGGAAGACTGCCTGACCTACTCGATCGGCTTTCGCGCCCCGGATCGCAACGAGCTGCTCAGCGACCTGGCCCACTGGCTGACTGAACAGGCGGATATCGCCGCGCCGCGCTACGCGGATCCGGATCTGCAGCGGCCGCAACACCCGGGCGAAATCAGCGCGGACAGCCTGCAACAGGTGCGGCAACTGCTGGCCGTCAATGAACTCACCGCGCAGCAACTCGCATACTGGTTTGGCGGTCACGCCACCGGCAATGTGCCGGAAGACACGTGTTACTTTGATAATGCACCACATGATGAGCAGGATTTTATGGCCTTCTGGCAACAACATGGCGAGCTGCTGCGCAACCCCCTGTCACGTTATGCCTTCAGCACTGCGGGCAACACATTAATATTGTGTATCAACGGCCACTGCGAAAGCCACGCCATACAACTGCAAGCCGCAATTGCCATGTTGTGCGATCAGCATGCCATCCGCTACGAACAGGTCGCGCCACAGCTCGACGATCCACAACTGCGGCACTGCTGGTATGAATGGTACCGTGCCGGTCATCTCGGCCTGGCAGACGATGACTGATTACCGCGTGCGACCCGCTGACTGGCTGGGGGATAACGCCGCGCTGCGTGATCTTCGCACACGTGTGTTCATCAACGAACAACATGTTCCCGAAGCGCTTGAATGGGATGGTGAAGACGAGACTGCCCGGCACTGGCTGGCGGAAGATGCCTCGCAACATGCGCTCGGCACGGTACGTCTGCTGGCCAATGGTCACATCGGCCGCATGGCGGTGATACCGGAATACCGTGGTCAGGGCATAGGTAGCGCACTGCTGCGCGCCGTTCTCGATGCGGCACGCGCACAGGGACTGGACAGGGTATTCCTGCACGCCCAGACCAGCGCCATGGAGTTTTACAGCCGGCACGGCTTCCGGGTATGCAGTGAAGAATTCGAGGATGCCGGGATCCCGCACCGTAGTATGCAGCGCTCTGCTCGCTAACTTGACCTGGACAGGATCATTCACTGTAATCAGTAATTATGGACAAACAACAACTTATCGAACGATTCAAAGACCAGCGACTGGCGGAAACATCTGAGCGGCTTGTCCTGCAGACCCGCGATGAGAACCGCATCGTCACGGTACGCATGCTGGAACAGGCCCGCCGCTCCATCAATATCACCAGCCGCGATCTCGATCCTGCTATCTACGACCAGAAAGACTTTGTCGACGCGGCACAGCAATTTGCCCTGAGCAGCCCCCGGGTCAGGATGCGCATTCTTGTCAATGATGCAGAACCCGTCGTTAAACATGACCACCGTCTGCTCGAACTGATCCGGAAGCTGACCAGCTTTATCGAGATCCGTGTGCAGGGCAAAACATTTCAGGACTACAACGAGGCATGGTTTCTCGCCGATGAAGCCGGCTATGTGCATCGTCGACTCGCCGATCGCTATGAGGCCGAAGCCGGTTTCAATGCCCCCCGGCAGGTGCGCGACATGAACAAACAGTTCGAGGAGATGTGGCAGGAATCCGTCACGGACCCCAACCTGAGACGCCTGCATATCTAGGCATGCCGGGACCGGTGCACAGACTATGCTCAATTGCCGTGCTGGCCTGCCTGCTGCTTCCCGGCCTTGCCAGTACAGCAGAAAAGCTCGAAACCTACACGTTACGGCAGCGCCAGGCCGGGGAACTCATACCCATCATCCGGCCCATGCTGCCACCCGGCAGCGCCATCAATGGACAGGCCTATACCCTTATCGTGCGCGGTGATGAGGCTGCCCATGCCGTCGTACGTCAGGTATTGCAAAAACTCGATGGCAAACTGCATAACCTGCGGGTCAGCGTACGCTTTACCGCGCCGGACGTGAACCACAGCGAAGCCTCGGGCGCACGGCTCAGGCTGCATGCACGTGACGATGACGCACAGCTCCATGCCGAGATCGGCAAAATCCCGCCGGGCGCCAGTGCAACGCTCATCACCCGGGGCAAGAATGGCTCGGCGCGTATCGCTGGCAAAGACACCTATCGTTCGGGCAGCGACGACAGCGACTATCATCTGCGCGTGCTCGAAGGCCGCGCCGCATTTGTGCAGACCGGCACCACTATCCCCTACGGCACACAAACCATTTACCCGGGCGGCAGCCGGCTAAATTCGGTACAATTCCATGACGTACGCAGCGGATTTTACGTGCGGCCACGTCTGAACGGTGAACAGGTGCTACTGGACATCCTGCCCCACCAGCAACAACCCGCTGGCGATGGTCGCATCGACACGCAACATGTGCGTACCACGGTCAGCGGAAAACTCGGGCAATGGATAGCACTTGGCGGTGTATCGGCTTCCCGGCAACGCGGCAGTAACCAGGCGCTTTACACTCGCACAGACACACAAAACAAGAACACAACGATATACGTCAGGGTAGAAATCATTCAATGAGCGGTTCTTCAATCCTCGTCACCGGCGGTGCCGGCTATATTGGCAGCCATGTGGTGAAGAAACTCGTCCGGGCCGGCCACAATGTGGTTGTGCTCGATAACCTCAGCACCGGTTTTCGCCAGGCCGTCATTGATGCAGAGCTTGTTGTCGGGGATAGCGGTGACCAGCTACTGGTCAAGCAACTGCTCAGCGAGCACAGGATTACTGCCGTCATGCATTTTGCCGCGCATACCATCGTCTCGGAGTCGGTCAGCAACCCGTTGAAGTTCTATGCCAATAACACCTGCAATACACGCAACCTGCTCGAATGTTGCCGGCAACAGGGTATCAGGCATTTTATCTTTTCCTCCACGGCCGCGGTTTACGGCATCCCGGAAGACGGCCGCTGCAGTGAAGACAGTCCGACTGCGCCCATCAATCCCTATGGCAGTTCCAAACTGATGTCGGAATGGATGCTGCGCGACACCTG